>CAYQTZ010000071.1:0-10277 GCA_964420565.1 uncultured Hyphomicrobiales bacterium | reverse complement strand
GGTCAGGATGCTCCAAGCAAGTTTAGATTTGTTCAAATCACTTTTTTTTGTTCTTAGTATTCTTTCATCAGGATTTTTTGAATCGCCTGACATTTTCCAGCTTTCCAGTACTTTGGTAGTATCCTTGTAGAAAAGTTTGAAATCGCCGCCTGCCATTAACGCTCTGCTTAATTCCATTCTAACAGAGACCGTAGCACCCTCAGGGTCAATAAAGCAATAGATATCCATATTTGTCTATATTTAATGTATAAATGATGTTTTATAATTATTTTCAACAATTAATATATGAATTGATATTTATAAATGCAAGAATAAATATTACTTTTTTAATTCTTCTTTCAAATACCGACCTGTATAGCTGATTTTGCTTTTCATAATCTCTTCGGGAGTGCCTTCGGCTATTATCTCGCCACCGTAAGATCCACCTTCGGGTCCAAGGTCTATTACCCAATCTGCGTATTTGATCACGTCGAGATTATGCTCTATAATAATCACCGTATTGCCTTTGGATACTAATTTATCAAGTAATTTAAGCAATATTCTGATATCTTCGAAATGCAAGCCCGTAGTTGGCTCATCTAATAGGTACAAAGTCTTACCAGTACTTACTTTTGATAGCTCTGTGGCAAGTTTTACTCTTTGGGCTTCGCCTCCGGAAAGAGTTGGCGCCTGCTGTCCGAGCTTGATATAACTAAGCCCTACGTCATAAATAGTCTGTAATTTCTTTTTTATCTTGGGTATTCCAGCGAAGTATTCTAAAGATTCCTCCACAGTCAGTGCCAGTACGTCAGCAATAGACTTCCCTTTATACCTGACCGAAAGAGTCTCCTTGTTATATCTTTTTCCGTTGCATACGTCGCAGGTTACATAGACATTTGGGAGGAAATCCATTTCTATCTTTTTAATACCGGCACCCTGGCATTCCTCGCATCTGCCACCCTGCACATTAAATGAGAATCGTCCGGGTTTGTAGCCTCTGATCTTTGATTCTGGCAGCATAGAATAGAAATCGCGTATTTGGGTGAAAATTCCCGTATATGTAGCAGGATTTGACCTGGGGGTCCTGCCGATAGGCGATTGGTTTATCTCTATCACTTTGTCTATATGATCGAGACCTTCTATGCTGTCATACGGCAAAGGTCTGGTAGTAGATCTATAGAATTTGCGGGATAGAATTGGATATAGTGTGTCATTAATCAAGCTGGATTTCCCAGAACCGCTCATACCAGTGATACAAATAAACTTTCCCAGAGGTAATGAAATATCTACATTTTTCAGATTGTTTCCTCTTGCACCTTTTAAAACTATTTCTTCTCCGTTTCCTTTTCTTCGTTCAGCGGGGATGGATATTTCTTTCTGTGCAAGCAAATACTGAGCTGTAAGAGAACGTTCAATAGCTTCGTTTGAAATATTAGCCATATCCTGCGGAGTGGACGAGAATACAACCTCCCCGCCAAAACGCCCGGCACCGGGACCCATATCAATAAAATAATCTGAACTTTCTATCATTGCTTTATCATGCTCGACTACGATTACAGTATTTCCAAGGTCTCGCAGATTTTTAAGTGATTTTATCAGCTTGTTATTGTCGTGCTGATGCAGCCCGATGCTTGGTTCGTCGAGCACATAAAGTATGCCAACGAGTTCAGATCCAATCTGCGAAGCAAGGCGTATTCTTTGAGATTCTCCACCTGATAGTGTTTTTACGGGACGTTCAAGTGAAAGATATGCAAGCCCAACATTTATTAGGAATTTTAATCTGGAACGTATCTCTTTGATTATCACCCCAGCTATTTTCATCTCTCTTTCTGATAATCTATTGTCAATATTATTAAAAAAATCAAGACAAGAAGATACATCATAATGAGTAATATCATGTATATTATTATCGGCAATCAGCACGGAAAGATTCTCTATTTTCAGACGACCGCCATTGCACACGGGGCATATCTGGCTTGTCATAAAGTTCTCGTAGCTTTTGCGTCTTGCCCCGGAGGAAGTATTGCTGTAATGATGTTTCAAGCTGGGCAAAACTCCGATGAATTTATGCTTATAGACTACTTCCTTGCCACCTGAGAATTTATAGGATATATTTACAGTGCTTTGTTTCGAACCGTAAAGTATTCTGTTTAGGTCTTCTTCTTTCATTTTCGAGATAGGAATGCCGAGATCAATTTCATTATGCTTAGCAAAGGCAGACACTTGATTCCAAAGCCATGTGTCTCGTCTTTTGCCTATAGGAGCTATTGCCCCTTGCTCTATACTTAGTGTTTCATCAGGTATGACTAATGACATATCGAAATCCATAAACTCTCCGAGACCTTCGCAATGCGGGCAAGCACCATAAGGAGAGTTGAATGAGAACATATTGGGAGCCAGAGTTTCATACGCTTTGCCGCATGATGGGCAGGCGTAGGATGTAGAGTATAATCTTTCGCCCGAACCTCTGTTGTTTTTATTGGATTCAAAAAGCAGCATCATAGTTCCATCTCCTCGCTTCAGAGCAAGTTCTGTAGATTCGCTTATTCTGTGCAAGTGCTGTTTTTCTACTTTGCATCTGTCAATGATCAGCTCAATGTCGTGAATTTTATATCTGCTAACTTGCAAATTATCTTCGAGAAATTTAATTTCACCGTCAATTCTAACTTTTGTAAAGCCCTGCTTCATTAGTTGTTGGAATAGCTCTTTATAATGTCCTTTGCGTCCCCTTACTAATGGCGTTAGTATCTGTATCTTTTCCCCGTTGAACTGCGTAAATATCTCGTCAACTATCTGGTCCAATGATTTTTGTATAACAGGGTCTTTACATTCTACGCAATGCTGAACGCCGATTTTTGCGAATAAAAGTCTCAGGTAATCATATATCTCTGTTACGGTACCAACTGTAGATCGCGGATTGTGCCCTATAGATTTCTGATCGATAGATATAGCTGGCGAAAGCCCGTCAATAGTGTCCACTTCCGGCTTTTTGAGCATACCAAGGAACTGCCTTGCATAAGCACTTAAGCATTCTACGTATCGCCGCTGGCCTTCGGCATAAAGGGTGTCGAAAGCAAGACTGGATTTGCCCGAACCCGAAAGACCAGTTATCACAACGAGTTTATCACGAGGTATTTTAACACTTATATTTTTTAGATTGTGTTCGCGTGCTCCGACAACTTCAATTGACAAGAGCTCGCTATCCGAATTTCCATTTTTTCCCATATATCCTATTGCTTTTTAATATCACTGTTCATACAACTAAGCAATTTAATAAAAAAGAATTAGAATAGAATAAATATCGTGCAATTTTCTACTAACTATTTTCTCTTTGGTATTAAAGTATAAAGAAATATGCTTCATTTTTTTGTATTGTTTTTAATTTATATAGGATCACCCCTCTTTTTTAAGAGATCATGTGATAGGGATAACTCAAAGATAAAATATATCCATATATTTGGAGTAAGGAGTGTCATGTCAAATATTAATTGTCAATCAATCAGGAATGATTGATCTACTAAAAGTAGGTTACTTCAGTAGAATAATCATTTTTGATTGTTATTTATTAAGTTAGCATGATACTATTTCAAATCATATTCAATAACGCAAAAAATTACGCCTGACTGATCTATATCTTGATGCCTGTAGCCATAAATCATATACGAGATCCTGTCATACAGCTCATCATAGAGAAAAGTATCATATTCTATTTGATTGAACACAGCATTTAAATTCTTTAGTTCGTAGGTTTTATTAGTATTTTGCTGTAATTCAAATGAAAGAACGCCCCGACCGGGAAGCCCTTTCCTAAGAAGGTTTAATAAAGCTTCTTTAATATAATTCATACTAACATCGAAATAGGCATTTATAGCATTCTGTATTTCTTTGGTATCAGCAAATACAGCATAGCTGATTTTTCCCCTCTGTTGATAATTTGCGATAGTCAGCTCATTGATAGATTCTTCGGTGTCGTCGAAAAAGACAGAGCTATTAATCTGTGTTGGTTTTTGCCGGGTATCATTTTCCTTTCTGTTATAAGATGTCTCCTTAGTAATGTCTGGCTTGTGTATCAAATCACGAAAAGGAGTTCCATCGTCTATTTCAATCATATCAGAGCATTGCTTGTCATATTCAATATTATCAATGACACTCCTGACCATTGGCAAGCCATTGATTTTTTCTCTTGATGTACCTGCCACGCATAGTGTTTTGTAGCATGGTATAGCTCCGAAGTCATGATAGTTAAGTTCTATGATATCATTATCACCAAAATCAAATCCGATCTCAGAAACAGATTTTACCGATAATAGTGAATAAAAATTATTGATAAAATGATAAGACTCTTTGTAATCATTAATAAAAAAATATTCTCCGCTATACTTCTTTGATATTTTGTAAGCAAAACTTCTGTTTCCAGCATCTCCGGTTAGCAGCATAAAACATCTATTCAACATAATATAAGTACTCAGCTTTGAAATCCTACTTTCATAAACTTCACTTCCTCCGCTTAATATAATATATGTACGATCGTAACCCAGTGGTACGGAAATCTCCGATGCATATTTAAAAGCCATTTGAATATCTGCCATACCTGAAGCAGTGGCTAAGTTCAGAAATTCTAACACATTACTAATATTGTTATTTACTTGTAATGAAATATTGCTGAACAAATCATATTTTGCAGAATACAATAGAATGTTGAATTTATCAGTTGGTCGGATACTCTTTAGAAATCTAATTAGTATCTGCTTTTGAAAATCCATTTCTGGCTGAGATATATTCTCAGATATATCATATAATATAAAAAATTCATTTAAAGAAACATCTGCCTGATTTTTTAAACCAAAGCTATACTCTATCAAGAAATAGTTTATGTCTTTAACAGCAGATGTAAAAATCATGGAATCAGGCTTGCCTGCAAGCTCATATCGGATAATTACTGGATTAGAAATATTGGTAAAACTACTGACAACATAATGTCTGTCTGACACTTTGTGATGTAATGCATTCTGATTTGAGCAAAAGAAATTATTAATTACATATTTTGAATTGACGGAAATTTCATATTTATAATCGCATTTTTCATAAGAGTTTTGGTCCTCATCAGAGTTATCTATCAACGAAATATCAGGCAGTATATATTCATAATAAAATAGCTTTTTATTGAGTATCTCTGTTGTATTTATATCTATTATCAGGTCCTGTTCAGGAATAATATTTTCTATTTGTAGCAGAGTAACGCCGCCATCATGACTCGTTACAGAAATATCAACAGGGGAATGAATTTTATTAGTATCCTGCGCCTGACTATTCATCAGGTCATTGACATAATACCCCTTACCTCCATATTTATAAAAGATATTATTAATATAACACAAAGGAGAGAGCAAAAACCGCACACATAGCTTTTGTGCTTTATCATAACTATTGCTTAGCTGTAACTGAATTTTCCCGTAAGCAAATATCTCCTCAATATTTGAGTGTAGATGAATAGACTTTATAATATTCTGCGTTTTGATCATATTTTACAATCTATCTGTTTTGATGTAAGCCAATTAATTATTATTACTTATATATCTTATAATTCTCTAATAATATGTTCTTTACTAATTTCCAACTTACTAAATTATTCATCCATAGAAAAAACAGAAAGTATAAAAAAATGGATTTATCAGGTATTTGCAAAATATTCGATTGTTTTTTTTATAATAAGACTTATATATGTTATTTTTGAATTGATTTAAGAACACAAAAATTTTTGCAATTAAAAAAACTGGAGCATTTCATGGAGCTTACTAATCAAAAGATCAACGATGTGCAGGTCATCAGCTTATCTGGACGCATAGACTCACAGACCGATTCATTCAGCGACGATATGGATAAAGCAATAGAAGGTGAAAAAAACATACTCGTTGATTGCCAGGGAATGAATTATATAAACAGTGCCGGGCTTAGAGTCTTCCTTTCTTCACTTAAAAAAGTAACAAAAAACGAAGGCAAATTCTTCGTATGTAATTTGAATGATAATATACGAGAGATATTCAATATTTCCGGCTTTAGTTCATTATTTAGAATATATGATTCTCGCGACGAAGCTCTTGGCAATTTCTAAGATATTTTGGCTAACTGATATAAAAGGTAAAAATGATTGACATAAAGCTCCACGAAGTTGGATTGCGAGATGGTCTTCAGATGGAATCTGAACCAGTACCGACTATTACTAAAGAGCAATGGGCTAAAACGATGATGTCATCAGGGATAGATATCATTCAGCTGGGATCTTTCGTTCAAACTGATAGAGTCCCCCAAATGGCAGACACAGATGAGCTTTTCACTGAACTGATCTCATCCGGCAAGAAACCTGCAAATGTAATACTATCAGGGTTAGTGCTTAACGAAAAAGGCATGGAACGCGGCATGAAATCCGGTGTGGAAATGTTTTGTATGGGCGTTTCAGCCAGCCAAACCCACAGTAAAAAAAACACAGGAATGACCACAGACGAAGCCCTGAAAAGAATTATTAATATGGCTAAAGAAGCCATCTCCGCAGGTAATCTTGTGCAAGCATCTGTTCAATCTGCTTTTGGTTGCGGCTTCGAAGGAAAAATTGACGAAGAAAAAGTATTTGAAATAATTGATAAGTATCTATCTTCCGGTATCAGGAACATCAGTCTTGCCGATACTGCTGGTCATGCAAATCCTGCACAAGTGAAACGTATGTTCGGCAGAATCCGGAAAATGGACGAAAACGCTGAACTAACCTGCCATTTTCATAATACTTATGGGATGGGCCTGGCTAATACGCTTGCCGCAATGGACTCAGGAGTAAAGTATTTTGAATCTGCTTTTGGCGGTCTTGGCGGTTGCCCTTTTACTAAACTTGCTGCGGGCAACGTCTGCACCGAAGACTTTGTGCATATGCTTCAGCAGATGGGTATCCGCAAGGATATAAACCTAAAAAAACTAATAAGTATAGCCAAATATGCCAGCGGATTTTTCATCAAGGATCTCCCCGGCTATGTTTATAAATCCGGACCTTTGAGTTATTAAAATTAGGGAGTTGAATAAATGAAATTATTAGAAGGAATAAGAGTTCTCGACCTTACAAATGTCTTATCCGGTCCCTTTGCTACATTGCATTTAGCATGGATGGGAGCCGAAGTAATAAAAATCGAAAACCCCAACGCAGGAGATCTTGCCCGCAAGCTCGGATGCGTCCCCGAATATAACAAAATGCTTATGGGCACAAGCTTTCTCGCCCAAAATGCAAATAAAAAATCCGTTACTTTAAATCTTAAAAAGGATGAAGCCATAACAATATTTAAAAAGCTGACAAAAACGGCAGATATTGTTGTAGAAAATTTTCGCCCAGGTGTGATGGATCGCCTTGGTATTGGCTATGATATACTAAAAGAAATAAATCCAAAAATAATTTATGCTGCAATTTCTGGTTTCGGTCAGACAGGTCCAGATGCAAAAAAACCAGCTTACGATCAGATAATTCAAGGTTTGAGCGGCGTTATGGCAGTTACAGGCGATAAAACATCAAACCCTTTACGGGCAGGTTTCCCTATATGCGATACAGTTGGCGGCTTGAATGCAGCAATGGCTATTATGTCTGCGCTCTATTACCGCGAAAAAACCGGCGAAGGACAATATATAGATATTTCCCTGCTCGACTCCATTATACCACTTATGGGCTGGGTGGCAGCTAATCTTATGATCGGTGGACAGCAGCCTGAGCTGCTTGGCAACGATAACTTCACTGCCGCTCCTTCAGGCACTTTTAAAACAAAAGATGGCTATATCAATATTGCCGCTAATAAACAAGAACAGTGGGAAGAACTTGCCAACGTAACGGGTCTTGCTCATCTGAAAGAAGATAGCAGATTCAAAGAGCGAGATACCCGCAAAAAAAATCGTTTTGAACTAACCCCTCTGCTCGAAGAAAAACTCGTAAAGCAACCTACAGAGCATTGGGTTGAAGTTTTCAATGCAAAAGGTATCCCTTCAGGAGCTATACTTACACTGGAAGATGCCCTGAATGCTGAACAAATAAAGCATCGCGATACATTCAATACGATAAACGTTGATGGAATTGGCGATATTCCGCTTTTCAATATGACAGCAAAATTTGAGAAAACTCCGGGCAAAGCTGAAACCGCACCGCCTAAATTATCTCAGCATACCGAAGAAATTCTATCTGAAATAGGTTATCATGCTGAGTACATCGAGAAACTCAGAGAGGATGATGTGTTATAAAACATAGATTTTAATTTCATTAATTATTTGCAAAAATTAATATTCAGAAGATGCAGCCAAAAAAGCTCCGTGATAATAGCGAACTACTTTCTAAACTGGGTTTATACACTACGGTTGCTATCGTAGTCGGGGCTGTCGTCGGATCGGGTATCTTCCGCAAGCCGGCACTTATGGCATCTCAGCTTGGCTCTCCAGAATTATTGCTTGCTATATGGGTCGGAGCCGGCATCATCACTTTATTTGGTGCTTTGACTAATTCGGAAGTAGCCGGTATGATAACAAAAACCGGCGGTCAATATATCTACTTCCAGAAAATGTATGGAGAATTTATTGCTTATCTTTACGGCTGGGCAATATTTGCCGTAATCCAAACCGGGTCAATCGCATCAATTACTTATGTCTTTGCCGAATATACAGAATATTTTTTCAAACTACCGCGATTCTCTCCAGAATTAGAAATTAGCGTTTTTCTACATATACCATTTATTGGTAATATATATCCTCTTCATGATTTTGGTGTAAAAAGCCTGACAATATTAGTCATAGTTTTGCTTACAGCAGTGAACTATCTCGGAGTAGTTTTTGGTGGTGCTTTGGCAAGAATATTCACCACAGGGAAGATACTTGCTATACTCGTTCTTGTTATTTTTGGTTTTGCTATGGGCGAGGGAGACTTCGGAAATTTTACTGAAGAAACATCATACTTTGCAAATACAGGCAAAGGTATCATGCTTGGCATTATTGCGGCACTATCTGGTGCTTTCTGGTCTTATGACGGCTGGAATAACATCACCTACATAGCCGGCGAAGTAAAGCAACCTCAGAAAAACATACCGAGGAGTCTCTTTCTTGGAACTGTAATTGTCATTATAGTTTATCTGTTAGTAAATCTTTCGTTCATGTACGTTATGCCAATTGAAGAGATGGCAGTTTCTAAGTTAGTAGCATCTGATGTTGCCAATTATTCGATGGGGGCGATTGGCGGCGGCTTCGTGGCGGCGGCTGTTATGATCTCCACTTTTGGTACATCAAACGGTACGATAATGGTAAGCGCCCGTGTATATTATGCTATGTCGAAACGCGGGATGTTCTTTAACACTATTGGCAAAGTCCACCCCAAATTCCGCACACCACACAACGCTCTGCTACTGCAATGTATATGGACATGTGTGCTGGTGATAAGCGGTACTTTCGATATACTTACAGATATGCTGATTTTCGTAAGCTGGATATTCTATGCTCTCGGCGCTTATGGTGTTTTCATACTCAGAAAGAAAATGCCAAATGTCGATCGCCCATATAAAGTCTGGGGCTATCCATGGATACCTGCTATATTCGTAATTTTTGCCACATTCTTTGTATTTCTTACTCTATACGACGACATAAGCAGCTATCTGAATGGGGAAAAATATATCATGGATTCTGTATTCGGGTTATTCCTCTGTGCCTTAGGCATCCCACTTTATATTTACTTCAAACACAAACAGGCAAAAGGTGAAATCGAAGATTAATATACCAATTATTCAAGCGGCAGGCATTAGCTCGAAAGATGAAGCTATTATGCTGGCAGAATGTGGATTCACTCACCTCGGATTTCCTCATTACCTTCCTGTAAACAAAGAAGATACAACACTTAGCCAGACAAAAAAGATAATCAAACATTTAGGCAATAGAGCTATCCCCGTTCTGATCACTTACCAATCTAAAGCTGAAGAAATATGCAATACGATGAAATATCTTGGCTTGCGAACTGTTCAATTTCATGGCGATATCAATTCTGAAGAGATCATTAAATCAAGAAAAATGCTCTCAGAGATTGTTGTCATTAAAAGTTTAGTGATAAAGAAAAACAATTTAGACGGTATAATGGCTCAAATGTATTATTTTGAAGACGTTGTGGATTATTTCATAACGGATACATTCGACCCCAATACCGGAGCCGAGGGCGCTACAGGCATTACTCACGATTGGAACATAAGTCGCAGAATAGTAGAAAGCACAAGAGTTCCCGTCATTCTTGCAGGCGGACTTAATCC
>CAYQTZ010000070.1:2780-10310 GCA_964420565.1 uncultured Hyphomicrobiales bacterium | reverse complement strand
AAGATAAAATCCCCCTTTTTTATCGAAGATCCCGACTTGTCGGGAAAAGGGGGACTCTATAGGATTTTCTTTGGTTTGCAATGGTCTTAATTCATTATCATTTAATTTTGATAGGAGTTAAGACTTCTGAGGAATAAACCAAAAAGTCCGATTGAAAATTTTCAACCGGACTTTTGCTCCTGAGCACGGACTTGAACCGCGGACCCTCTGATTAACAGTCAGATGCTCTAACCAACTGAGCTACTCAGGAATATTTTAGAGCTACAAATATATGAATTATATTAGAAAAAAAAAAGAAAAAAGTGTTATTTAAAAAAATATTTTTATTCTAATGGATACTTAGAAAAGTTTTTTTCTAACAGTACTCTGCGATAATACTCAGTATCAATGCTTAGCACCTACAAAGGATATATCCCACATAAACACTTCGGCACTAAAATCCTGCTGAGTCCAAGTTTTTCCTCCGTCGTCGGTGAAAAGTATTATACTGCTAAATGGAGGATACATACTCGGACCTACTACCCATGCAATGTCTTTGTTAATTGCAGAAATTCTATACAGAAAATAGTTCGCTGAATTTTGAGGCAGGTTTTGATCTAACCATGTATTACCAGCATCGGTTGTTTTATAAATGTATCCAGCGTCCTCTACTACCCAGCAAATATTTTCATCAATTGCAGTTACTCCATTTGCATCCCAATCCGGGCTATTATCTTTTTTCTGAATTATCCAATTTTCACCGCCGTCAGAAGTTCGCAATACTGATCTGCCATGCCCGACCATCCATAGCACTTTATCTGATACGGAACTAATATCAATCATTCCGTGGTTCTGCATAAATTCTTCGTCTCCCTGGATAGCCCATGTATTTCCTCCATCAGTAGAATGCACGATAACGCCACCAAATTGCTGATGGTTGCCGCATATCCATATCTTATTACCGACTTTTGCTATCGAAGCAAATTGATAAGGATGTGGCAGATCTATTTGAGTATGAGTCCAAGTGTTGCCGCCATCTTTTGTATAAAGTAAAGTATTATCAAAGCCAACAATCCACAACTCGCTTAGACTTTCTACGAAAAAGCCGCTAATTTCAATATCTGGGATATTGTTCGCATTGCCAAGGCGAGTCCAATTCTTCCCTCCATCCTCAGTTTTCATAATTGTGGCGTAACCATCTGCTTGCGAGCCGATCACAAATGCATGGTCTTTGCTATAAGCTTTTATAGCTGAAAAATTAGAATTAGGTATGCTTGATACGTCTCCCTGTCTTTGCCATGTTTTTCCGCCGTCGTCTGTGAAAAATATTGTTCCATAATCATCAAGTGGGCTGCCGACCACCCAACCAATCTGTTTGTCTGCGTCAATTGGGGAAGTGGAATCATCGCTGCAAGCGCAAAAAACAATTATTGAAGCTAAAACCATAAGTAGAGCAATTGCTATTTTATTCAAAATTTCCTCCATTCAATAAATTACAAATATTACATGTACAAAGATAATGAAAATATCTTTATTTTAATAATACTTGACAATTATTTCCACTGTTTCATCTCTTCCGCTTTCATCAATGCAAGTTATCTTATGCACACCGCTTATCGCAGGGAAAAAAATGCGGTCGCCGGGTTTGCATTTTTTGTAGTATTTGTTATTTATATACCAGTAATGATTTTTTACATTTCCTTCTGAAGCAGCCTGAAGTAATATCTCTTGTCCTGAATTTTTTTCTAAATAATATTCAAAATTGTTTGATGGGGAAAGAATTACAGGTCCATTGTCGCTAAATCTGGCTTCGCATTTGGGGTTGTGTTCCGGGGGTTTGGCATAATTGATACCATTGGTTTCATACCAAAGTGTAAGTTCAGCCGGATAGACAGGATACACCGAGTTTATATATCCTGAATCTGGAAGACATTCCTTGCAGTATCTGGTATTGCTGTCCGTGCTTATATAAAACTCCTTCCTGAGTTCGCAGATGTTTTTATGCGATGTATTTTTAATGTAATGATCAGCAACAGTTTTTTTGCAGTATTTACCTGGTAGCAAACCTGTTTCGCCACATACGTTCCTTATAAGGCAATCGTCAGGAATTGTGAACCATGTTTTGTTATTGTGGTCTATTGCATTGAAGAGATCAAAGAGCAGAGGCACAGCCATTTCAGCTCCGGAAAGATGGGGCGAGCCCTTGCCATCGAAATTACCCATCCAAACGCCGATAGTATAATTGGGATTATAGCCAATTGCCCATGCATCGCGTTTGCCATAGGAAGTACCTGTTTTCCATGCAATTCTTGGCAATTCCGTCAAATCTAATAATTCATTCGGCAGGTCGGGCCTTTCTATACCTGAAAGAATTTCTGATATCATATAAGCTGAAGCCGGGGAGAAGATACTTATGGAATCTGCAATAGAAGCATTTCTAATAAATCTGACAGGATATAAATAACCCTCATTCGCAAATGCAGAGAAAAACTCAGTTAGCTCCAGCAAAGTAACACCACAGCCACCAAGAATCAACGAAAGCCCAAGTTTTCTCCTGTCTTTTTTTATTCGTTGAAATCCTGCTTTTATTAGTAATTCCGTATATTCTTCGAATCCGACATCTTCCAGCAAACTGACAGCAGGAATATTCAGGGAGTTCTGGAGGGCAAATTCCACTGTTACGGCTCCATTATATTCATTAGTGAAATTTTCGGGCTGATAACCAAGAAAATCACTTGGAAGATCAAGTAATATCATTCTCGGAGTTAGCATTCCAACATCAAAGCTGTATGCATACAACCCTGGTTTAAGAGTTGACCCCGGAGATCGAACAGCACGAATACCGTCCACCTGACCGTAGCTCTTTTCATCATAAAAGTCTGCAGAGCCGCAATATGCTTCTATACTATGAGTCTTGTTGTTAATTACAATTACAGCTCCATTTGATACATTTTTCGATTTTACTCTTGCTACATGATTTCGCAAGAGTTTTTCTGCATTGATTTGATTTTTAATACTAAGATATGTGGGTATTTCCTGATCTCTTATTGTTGCTCTCAGATAATCAGAAAAATGTGGGGCAAATTTATTAATAAAATGCCTGCCGGCTGGTATCGGTTCTGATATTGCGTCATAGATCTCTTCTTGATTGAATACCTTATTTTTATAAAAATATTTTAACCAGATATCTCGCTTTTGTTTAGCCATATCTGGGTTATGGTCAATTCTTAGATTATTGGGATCATTTGGAATTACAGTAAGCAGAACAGATTGAGCCAAGCTTAGTTTTGAAGGTGGGGAGTTTAGAAAAATGTATGAAGCAGACTTCACTCCCTCTACATTTCCGCCATAAGGCAGCAGGGAAAGGTATATCTCCAGTATTTCATCTTTGCTGTAATGCCACTCCAACTGAACTGCCTTAAGCATTTCAAAAAATTTATTTATATATGTTCTATCTGCTGGTTCTAAAAGCCGAACTGTTTGCATGGTAATAGTCGAGCCGCCCGATATTACTTTGCCTGCAGAAATATTGCGATATATAGCTTTTATTATAGATATTGGATTTACTCCCGGGTGATAATAAAACCAACGGTCTTCTTTTTTTATAATTGCTTCGAGCAATTCCGTGGACACATCTTCGAGCTGGGTGCGTAATCTCCACTTATCATCATCTGTAAGATAAGCAACAAGCATCGTGCCGTCATCAGATCTTATTACTTTGGAAAATGACTTGAGCTTGGGTGGTGGGAAGATATTATCTAATATTATGATCATAGCAATGGCTGAAACCACTGCTATGATCAACATTTTTATTTCTTTCTTATTACTATATTTTTTAATAATATTCAACTTAGTTTACTTCTGAACAACAAATGTTCCTGCGCCGTGATACGAATGGAATTCTGGATCATACATAGCTTCTACTCCTATTGGAGCTAAGGTGTACTCGCCTGCGCTTACTGCTCTGAGCATATAATAATATTCCATAGTCTTATTTGCAGTCAGATCGCCAAAAAGCACCAATCTGTCGTCGCGAATATCTACATATTGCGGTTTGTATGGGTTTAGATTGATCCATGTCAGGTCTGTAGATGCATTTATACGCGGATTTTCAATTTCAAGTCCAGCAGGTAGCATATCGGTGATAGCAATATTTTCTGCAGACATACCGAAGCCAGTTAGTGAAATTTTGCAGACTACGAGTTTGCCCTGCTCCACGGAACCTGATAATTCTTTCTTTGTTCTATAATCATAATACTGTCTGCGTATCTTAATATTGGCATCTTCTTCTTTTACCGGGGCATTTGATTTAATACCTTCAGAACTCCAAAAGTAATATAGCTCGCCCGATCCTGTGGGCTTCAAAGTAATTTTTTCAGAAAGAAGTTCTTTTTCGGTAAATGTAACACCTTCGCCTTTATAAGTACCGATTTTTTTATCACCTGAGTATATATCAACTGTTAGTTTTGAATCTGCTTTCCGAGATGCTGCCTTACCGAGAGCCAAAAAAGCAAAGGCACGTTCCTGAGTGGAATATGCATATTTAAGCCGTTGAGATAAGTATTTTATCATAATTGGTATTTGCTTGTTATTCTGGTCAACTTCTAACAAGACATTCAATTTAATAGCATTTGCTCTGATTTCTGAATCAAAGTTGCCTCCTGAAGTTCGTTCTGGTTTTTCTGGTGAAAATTGCTTTGGAAGAGCATCAAAGTATGCAGCCCACTTTCCTATCAGAGCATAACTGCCTGCGAGCAAATATTTGCTATCCGAAGTCGTTAGATGTGGGCGTGCCTTGTAATAATTCATTGTGGAAATATCTCCCTGTCCTGCCATTGCCAAAACGTATAGTGCATATATGATCTCCTTTTTTGCCATCTTTACTACTTTTTTAGAGTTATCTGACCAGGAAACATAATTATAAGTAGGTTTTTCTTTAGCTTTTGCGGCGATATATTTCAAAGATTTATTGAGCTTTGTTTTTGATATTTCGTAGCCAGCTTTTTGCGATTCTACGAGGAAATGTACAGCATAAACCGTGCTCCAGAGATTTGTGTTATCGCCTCCCTGCCAATATGAGAACGAGCCATCATAGCGATGCATGGATTCCACTTTACGTATGCCTTCTTTTACGAAATAAATCGGATTGGAATTTTTGTAGTATTCGGGTGCAACTAACTTCGCTAATTTTTCAAAATATAGCTGTGGGAAAAGTTTTGATACTACCTGCTCAAGGCATCCATGAGGATAGCCAACTAAATACTTGAATTGATCCCCATATTGCACAGCGGGAAACGCACTAATTGTCAATGTTTTAGTTTCTGTGCCTTTTAGAAATCCTTTAGCCATATCGAAACTGACATGTTTGCCTGATCTGACAGAACCACTCCCGCTTTCTGTAACTAAAGGGCTTGATGGGCGTACGGCTATGTCAATTTCTTCTAATACTTTGGCTATGCCCTCTGATTCTATGATTATTTTAGCTTTACCTATATCATTCCCTGCTTTGATATCAAACATAGCATTATCTGTAGCATTAGCGGCTATAGTAATGGATTTGGATTTTGAGCCGATAATTTCCAAGGGCCCTTCGACTTTCACTTTTAGTGTAGTTTTGCCTGATTTGTTTGTTGTATTTATAGCTGATACATTCATTTTTAGAAGGTCATTAGATGCAAGAAAACGTGGCACTTCCGGCTGAAGGATCAAATCGTCTGCTACTTTTATATGGTTTTCGGCAGAGCCAAATCTTTTACCTTCGTAGGCAACTGCCATAAGTCGCACATCACCGTTGAACTGTGGTATATCCAGCTCTACAGTAGCTTTGCCGCTGCTGTTGGTTCGTATTATCCCACTCCAGTATGACAGCAGCTTAAATCTTTTTGTTTGTATCGGGTTTGTTCTCTTTCTAAGCTGTTGGGAAAGTTTATCATCGCCACCGATTGATGAGCTTGAGGACACTATCTCTGGTAATAATAATTCATAAAGATCATAGCTTTTTACTTTTAAGGATCTTTTAGCATACATAAACTTATATGGATCAGGTGTTTCAAATCCTTTTATTTGCAGGATACCTTCGTCCACTGCGGATAGCGTAACGTATATATCTTTCTCGGGTGCAGTTTTGATAATAATATTATGTTTTGTTCTCGGCTTAACTTTATCAGGAGCTATTATTTCAACAGGCAGTTTGTTTGATTTTCTTTCTACTTTCATTGAAGCGAATCCGTGCCCGACTAAAAATGGCGTTTCTTTCTTCAAAGTATGCGGTTTGAATAAAGTAGCTGTAACATAAGTGTTGGGCATATATATATCATCTACCATTATTGATATTTCTGTTGATCTATCCTTAACTGTTACATATTGATGCTTGTAAATTCCGTTCCTCTCGAATGTAACAAGCATATTGCCTGAGAATGGGCAAGTGAATAATATCTTAGCTTCATCGCCCGGTTCATATACTTCTTTATCTAAAACAATTTCTATCTTCCCTTCTTTGTCAACCTCAAAAGTAGATGCCGTAGAGCTTCCCCAGCCATAAACGTAGAAATCTTTTTTCTGATAGACTTTTTCTCCTGCTTTAGAAATTCTTAGTTCATATCTTCCTGATTGAGCTACTTTGAATGAAACATCTTTCGGAGCGCCGTTGAAAGTATAATTCTTGTTAAAAACAGGGATTTCTATACGCTCAGAAGCATAATAGTATCTGTCAAAATTATCTTTTTTAAGAACTGTTTGCCACTCGAAGCGAATTAGTTCTACTTTTGCTTTAAAATTTTTAATTGGCTTGTCATTTTCGTTAACGGCAATAGCAGAAAATGAAATGTTCTCATTTGTACCAAAATAATGTTCAGAGGATTTTATACCGATAAAATATTTTTTAGGGAAGACCTTGAAACTTTCGTGGCGGTTTACGGTTCTACCTGTTAAATCAAAGACACTAACGAAAGCATAACCTTTTACTATACCTTTGCTCTTTATGTCGTCTGGTATTTCGTACTTAATTTCAGCATTGCCGTTCTTATTTAAGTAACCATCCATTTGCTGATTATCTATTTCCGTATCTTTTTGAGAAGAAGAGGAAAAATCATAATCACTGTAATTTTTACTCAAATACGAAACATGCCTCAGGTGCATATCCACTTCATATTTCAGGTTTGCAGCTTTTGCTCCGAAGAGATATTCTGCATTTACATTGATTTTTGCAAGGTCTCCGGGATAATACTCTTCCTTATCTTTGCTAAGTATAACTCGGATTTGATCGGGGACAAATTCTTCTACACTAAATCTGTAAGCACCAATCAGCTTCTTAGCGCCGGAATATACCTCAGCTACATACTCTCCTGTCTGGGCATAATCAGGTATATTTACTGCCAGTTCAAAAGATCCCTGCTGGTTTAGATCTTTTTTATACTCATCGAATACTTTGCCGGTCGGGGCTATTATTTTAATAATAACAGGAATATCTTTAACGGTTTCAATTTTGTCATTCCTAAGTATAGCCGATAGATTCATAGTTTCCCCGGGTCTGTAAAGAGTTCTCTCAGAGTA
>CAYQTZ010000070.1:0-2770 GCA_964420565.1 uncultured Hyphomicrobiales bacterium | reverse complement strand
TATATAAAAACATTATAATCGAGAGAATATTCATATATTCCACCTACATCAAAGCGAGAAGTTTCTACCTCTGCCTCTTTGAAATCAATGTAATTAAAGTCTTGCTTTTTCTCGGCAATTATTAACCTGGGAGTGAAACCTTGAAGGGAATCCTTTATATTATCAAATTTCACTATGCCATGCAAATCGCTGACCCCAGTCATCAAAGTCTGATTGTTCGTAGATATAACACTGACTTTAGCGCCGTCTATTGGCTGAGCTGAAGAGATAGAATTAAGAAACACCATTATATCATTGCTGCCGTGCTTGGTAATGATCCCAATATCAGATAATGCCACCATCTTGGCATCACTGACCCAGCGGTCTTTTGCCGAACGTGCAGTAACGACGTAAATACCCTGATATCTTTGATCCAATGCTTTTTTCAGATTAACGGCAGACCTTTCCAACCAATTCTTGCGGTTAGGGATAGTAATTATTTCAGTATATAATGACTTTCCGTAATCGCTAACGTAATAGTTTTTGCCCCAACGATCATTATAATCATTATCATAATAATAGCTGTGGCTGTTCAGGAAATGCAGTAAATTATTTCGGAAGACCTGATCCACTTCAATCTCAATTTCCGGAACATTAACGGAGTTAAACTCAATATTTTTTTCTCCTCCGAGCATCAGATACTTGCCCTTTTTATCAGTGAAGCTGATTGATGGTTCAATATCGCTGAAAGCAACATTTTGTACAAATTCAAACTCCAACTCACCGCCATAAAGACCCGGCAAACCCTTTTTTATCATCAATACTACAGAGGAATTATTTTCAAAATCTCCTTCTATTCTAAATTGGTTTTCATTAACAAAAAATTCAAGTTCCTTTTTGGGGTTAGTAATAACATATTCTGCTAATCTCTCCTCGTCAACTTTTTGGGTAGTGCCAACTAATATCCAAGCTGTGCTGCCGTCATAGCCAGCACTTACGCCTGTTATCGCAAGCTTTGTGATTGGCGGAAGGGTGTAATCATAAGTTCTATTATCAGCTAAAGGCGTTTTGCCATATACTGATTTCATGCCTTTTTTTACTGTAATAGAGAACTTTTGTTCCTTATCAGTTTGCGGGATTTCTCCGAGATTGATCGCAATTATAGAGGCATCTTCTTTTGATAATATAGAATAATTTTCAATTATCTCATCATCTTTACTAATTACTAAATACTCTTTCAAAGATGTCGGCGATACATGATAGTTAAACTCAAGATTAAGCTGTACACTGGTTTTATAAGTCTCATTGGGTATATGTGTCCAAAAAAAATCAACACTTTTCACATCAAAATCAGGTGTGTTAAAGTGATGAGTTTCATAATCCAGGGACAGATTTTTCCCGAAAAGTACATTCTCAGTTGGCTTGGCGGTATATTGCTGTTCTGGCTTGAGTTTGTAGTCCGGCGAGAAAATGAGTGTGCTAGCTGAAACCCATTTATACTTACCTGATATTGGAGGCGAAAACTCCATAAATTCTTCATCGCTCCACTTACCCTGCTTGTCTTCAGGTGCGATATTCTTAGAAAACTCAATAGTAAAAGTCGTAAACTGTTCGACTTCTCCAGATGGTGAGAATTTGCTGATACTGACATCTTTGCCAATACTGCAGGAAAGAACGATAAGCACTAATAAAAGCATAGAAAGTGATTTAAGATGTTTCATCTTCTTCTCCGGAATATTATATAACTCGCATATCTTGTTGGCAAAAAAAGAAAGATAACAAAAATATTTAAAATTCCATAATTTCAATGATCTTTTTAGAAAATTAATTGAGACATAAAGACTTTTTAACGAGAAATATGGAGTTACAAGAATTATGCTTCAAATAGTAATTCCGCTATCTTGAGAATTTCTTAAACATCAACTATAAAAGAGTGTTACGAGGAATATGTGTTAAACTTCGTTTTGCAGAAAACATTTGAATTTCTAATAAAAACCTTCAGGAGTTTATTTATACTCACTCGAAGCTTGCGGAAAAGTAATAACAAAACAAATGCAGATAATAAAATAAAAATCAAAACCTGCCATCTTTAAATAGGTGGCAGGTTCTTATTAAAAGGATATAAACATGAAATTATTTTACATTATATTATTATTCGTTACTCTTACTAACATTACAAATTCTCAAGAAGTTGAACCTTTTTGGGAATATTTATGTGGCCCGCCAGTAGGACTAATTCTTGATATTGAAGTAACTTCACAAAATGAAATTTATATTGCAAGCCAAAATGGAGTGTTTTATTCAAATGATGAAGGGAAAAATTGGGAACATATATATAATAATGCATCTATTTCTGATATAACCATATCGAATAATGACACTGTATTTATTACTTCCACATGGAAAATATTATTGTCATCTAATAAAGGAAAAACTTGGGAACTCATTTCTGATTTCGATAAAAACAATGACATTAGCTCTACATCTGATATTTGTTTTACTTCACACCTATTCGCTTTAACCTATGGAAATAATTTATATAAACTTATATACGTTGATAATGAAAACAAATCTATAGAATACTGTGGATTCGAAGTAATATATAAGAAAGAAGACAATGGTTATGATGAGGAACATATTTTATGGAAAATCGGTTCAGGTTTTGAAGGCGATATACTCATAGGAGGATATTATGGTAGTTATGCTATGCCTCAAAACCTAGGGGTATTATATGTATTTTCAGAAGATTGCACTACGTGGAAAAAACTCATATTGCCATCAGTTGTACACA
>CAYQTZ010000069.1:0-10355 GCA_964420565.1 uncultured Hyphomicrobiales bacterium | reverse complement strand
AAAAATTGAAATGAAACGAATATCATGGGTTCAAGCATTTTTTATATTTGCAAAAGTAATGAAGTCAATTGTAGCAAACACTTATGTATCATCACTGGGGCAAATGAATAAAACAATTGGCTTCATTCAATTCAAACTTCAAGATGTAAGGACATTAGGCGATCTATACTCGGAATTATATTCAGATGTAGATGAACTATCTAATAAAAAACTTTCACAAATATATGAAACTGAGATGGGCTTTTATACTGCTTGTCAATCTGGAGTGCTTGGTCTTAGACAATTAGAGCCAAAGGACTTTAAGAAGTTCATGACACCGAATAATCAAGGGAATTACCCAAAACCAAAAACAGATGAAAAATCAGTAATAAACTATTATATTTACAAATTATGGATGGTCGCTATGCTAAACAACAAAGAACTGATCGATTTAGCCAAAGAAGCTGCCGAGCTTTTCCGGCTTTTTACTTCTTCCAAAAAGAGAGTAGGTACTGCGAAAGAAACATTAATTAAAAATATTCTTGAGTCAAGAAGCAAGAAAGGTTTTATTGATAATATTAATGCTGCTCTGGCTTCGAAAGATTTCAGAGATGAAATCTTAAATGGAGGTGATGATGTTAAACCATTAGCACCGATATTTGAAAAACTTATTAATGCAGCTATGCTTGATATTGCTGTTGATAATTTGCCTTTATTCATATCGCTATTAAAATTTGAATATTTAATCATTAAAGAAGGAGATTTAAAATGAACATGAATTTTTTATATGTCAGAGGATTGAGACATGCAGATCACACTGTGTTTGCCGTTACTGATGGTCAAAAAAATTACTGGGACAGCCAATTTGATAAACGTGTTGCCTACTCTGGGGGACAACAAGTAAAAAGGCAGATTGTAGAAGATGTGCTACGCATTCTGGAAGAAGATCCAACTCCAATTACTTTTTACTTTGAGGGCAAGGATAAAATGAAAGAGTTAGAAGTAACTTCACCCGCTAATCCGAACAATACCGATCAACTTCTAACTGGCTGGATGGTTGCAAAATCAAAAGAATCTGAAGATGCCGGAAGAACTGTTAAAAGAAGAAGTCCTTTATCAATTTCTGCATTAAGACCATTACATCCTTTATTAAGCGATATATCAAGAGAAAACATATCTTTCGATAGGAGCGATAGACCTGATCTTCATAAAGTAGTTGTTTATGATAAAAAAGGAGGTATAATTCTTACCGAAGAAGAAATTGCTGAGGCATTATCTGGTTCTGATAGAAGCTTGAGAAGAAAATGGATTCAAGATAATAAAAGAACTAGTGGTTTATTTATTTATGATCTTGCTCTTGATCTAAGAACACTTTTTGCTGTTTCACTAAGTACAACAGAACCAGAATTAAATCTTGAAACAATTGATGAACTCCGTGTTAAAGGTTGGATTGAAAGTGAAAATACTTTTGGCAAATGTTTAATTGCTCCCAGAAGTATGAGAGATAAAATAATCCCAGCTCTCGCAAAAGCTATTATTAATTGGAGAATTACAACAAATCAATCCCGAACATTTTCTCTAATGGAAACACTTGCAGTTTCTATAAGTGATAATGCCAATCACATAGCAGGTTCAATTCGTGCCAAGCTTATTCCTGGATTAGAAAGACCAAAAGCTCAGCCAGTAATTGATGACACAACAAAAGCAAATCTTTTTATTGCGTTGCCTTGCGATGGATATATTGAAGGTGTGCACGGTACCGCCGATGCCCTCGACAAAGCCGAACAGTACATTATCAATTATCTTAATTCATACGATTATGAAAACCAGGTTTTTATAAAATAATTCTTAAAAATGGGCTGAAGCACTTCAGCCCATATTTCTTTAATCAATACTCAACAATTTATGAAAATCACAGCCACTCACATAAACTACCTGCATATCTGCCATAGGAAACTCTGGCTATTCTCTCATAATATTCAGTGCGAGCAAGAGTCCGACCTCGTCGCCATGGGTAAATTGATTCACGAAACGGCTTTCTCCGATAAAAGAAAAGAGTACGAGTTCGACGATATAAAAGTGGATTGGCTCGACATCAATAAAAAAGTCATCCACGAAGTTAAAAAATCTGATAAAGTCGAAGATGCTCACCTTTGGCAACTGAAATATTACATCTATTACTTCAAAAATAAGGGTATCGGAGATTTTACAGGCGAGATCAATTACCCAAAACTTAAGAAAAAAGAAAAAGTTGTACTTACACAAGATGATGAAAAAAGGATCGAGGAGTTTATCGAAGAGATCAATACTATAGTAACATTGCCAAATCCTCCACCTATCAAGGTGGCAAAAAAAATATGCAGAAGCTGCTCTTATATGGAATTATGCTATATATAAAGGATACTATGAAAAGAAATTACTACATATTTACTCCCGGTAAACTGCGAAGGAAAGAGAATACTATCTTCTTTGTGCCTTTTACCGATCCCGATATTCAGGATGATGAGAATTTGCAGAACGAAATACTTCTTTCCATTGATAATGATTCTCCTGAAGATGATCCAAAAAATAAAAAAGTCCTCCCGGTAAACGACATTGATTCTTTCTATCTGATGACCGAAGCTACGTTCAATACCAAATTCACTGAGTATTGCTCTAAGCATAATATACCGATACACCTCTTCAATCGCTATGGTTATTACTCAGGCAGCTTCTATCCACGTGAACATTTGAATAGCGGTTACTTATTGGTCAATCAAACCAATCATTATTCAGACATGGAGAAAAGAATGATGATAGCAAGGAAATTCGTTGAAGGTGCTTCGTTCAACTTAGTCAAGAATTTAAAGTATTATAATAACAGAGGTTGCACGCTTGATGCACAGATAGACACGATAGAAGCAGTACTACCAGAGACAGCAACCGCAGATAATATCCAGCGATTAATGAACGTAGAAGGAAGAATACGCAAAATATATTATTCTGCATTTCAGGATATTCTGATCTCAGAATTTAAATTTGAAAAAAGGAGTTATAAACCGCCAGCAAATCCTGTGAATGCTTTAATATCTTTCTGTAATTCAATGGTTTATACCACCTGTTTGTCAGAAATATATATGACTCAGCTAAACCCAACGATTTCTTTCCTGCATGAACCCGGTGAAAGAAGATTCTCGCTGGCATTGGATATAAGTGAAATATTCAAGCCGATCCTGGCAGACAGAGTAATATTCAAATTGATAAATAGCAAAGTGATCCAAATAGATGATTTTGAGCCAAAGCTAAACGGAATGTACCTGAAAGAAAAAGGTAGAAAAAAAGTGATTGCGGAATACGACCAGAAACTAAAAACAACTATTAAACACAGACAAATAAAAAGGGATGTATCCTATAAAAGATTAGTTCGTCTGGAATGTTATAAGCTGATAAAGCATCTAACGGGTGATAAAATTTATGAACCATTTAAGATATGGTGGTAAGTATGTATTAATTATTAAGAAAGAGAGGTATTATGGGGAGTTTTCTTGTTAAGATTGATCTATCGGGTATTCAGGATTTCATTTTTAATGTGAAATCTAAAGGTGCCGCTAAGGATTTAAAAGCAAAATCCTTTTATGTAATGGCTTTAACTGAGGTTGTTTTATCAATATTCAAAAAGAGATTTGGAGATAGCTATGAGCTACTTTTTGATGGTGGTGGTAATGCTTTCTTCACTCTTGCCAAAGTCAGTGAAGAAGATATCAATGATTTAATAGATGATATCTATTCTGATAGAATCACTGGTATTAAAATAGTCATTGATCATATTGAGTATTGTGATGTAAGTTTTTCGGATACTATAAAGAGGTTGAATAGAATAGCTATCGAATCAAAATATAGTCTTCCCTTTAGGGGTACACCTTTTGAGAAGCCGAAATCGTTTGATTGGAGCGATCTCACAGATAGACTTATTAGGCATTCAGGTTATCATCTGCTTGAAACTCATGGAAATGATAATTCATGTTTTGATATTTTGGGCTACAGAATAGATTTTAGAAATGATCTGACAAATCTCAGAGATAATCCCAATTTGATAATGCCTAAAGCTAATGAATACTCACTTCTTGATTTTGATGAAATTGCTGAAATAGCTTATGATGAAACTGGGACAGAATATCTTGCTGCTTTGAAGCTCGATGTTGATAATCTGGGGAATCTCTTTGAACAATTACAAACTGAATATCAGTTTAATGATATGTCCAAAATTATTTCAACCTTTTTTAAAGATGAGATATACAAGATGTTGAATACTGACAGTTTCAGAAATAGAGTTTATGTAGTATTCTCAGGTGGAGACGACTGTTTTCTTATAGGGCCTTGGAATACTATTTTCGGATTAGCGGAACAGATCAGATCTGAATATTATAGTTATTCAATAAACAAAATTCAGTCATTCAACAACACATATCATACTGACATTCAAAGTAGCACACTTTCTGCATCCATAGTGGTTACTTCACCAAATTTTCCTATGATTCAAATAGCTCACTTGGCTGAAACCGAGCTTCATAAAGCGAAATACAATGATGATAGTAAGAACAAAATATCTGTTTTTGGATATGTGCTTACCTGGGAAGAATTCGATAAAGCGAAGGAAATCGCATTAAAGTTAAAAGAATTTGTTGTTAACAAGGGTGAATCAAGGGCATTGATTCAGCGGATTTCAAAAAGTCATAAAGGGTTTGAACCCTTGCTTAGTAAAGCTAATGACGGTAAAATAGATATACCTGCTGTATGGCGGCTAAAGTATTATTTACGAAATGTGAAAAACAAAGAAAATTTGCCAGCTGTAGAGAAGCTTTTTGACGAATACACACAATCTATTATAGATTCTTTTATGGGAAAGAAATCTATTAATCCCAATTTATTTATTGTTGCTGCTCGTTGGGCAGAATTTTTAACTAAAACTAAAAAAGAAGAGGTGCAAAATGGATAGCTATAATGATTTATTGAAAAAATTGAATTACCGGGATTTTTATCTTGATCTATCTTCAAATGATGCGAAAGACAATCTGGATACTATTATTAACGAGATTAATAGTAAATTTGTCAAGTCTTATGTCTTTTCAATTTCTTCATCACAGTTAAGGAATATTTATCATAAAATAATTAATGTGAAAAATGAAACAGAATTAAAACTTCTACGCCCTAATCTGGCTTATATAGCAGCAAGACAGACAGGTAATTCTGAAAAAAAAGAATATGCTAAACTCGCTATTCAATTTATTGATGAATTAATAACCAAAGTTAATGAAAACAATCTCGCAGATTTTAAAAAGTTCATGGAAATTGTTGTTGCTTATCATAAATATCATGAAGAACAATCAAAAAATTAAAGGAGAAGAAAAATGAAATTACTTAGTAAAAAAATAATAAAAGGCACAATAACTCTTGAAACAGGTTTGCACATTGGAGGTTCAAAATCTTCACTCGAAATTGGTGGGATAGATTCCCCTGTTATTAAAACTGCTAAGAGTGTTCCATATATTCCCGGCAGCTCATTAAAAGGGAAGCTCCGTTCTTTGCTTGCTAAAGAGCATGGAGCCACTGATATCAAAAATGAGCCTGAATATTTGAAGAAACTATTCGGCTTCTCTGGGAATAATGGTGAGATAACTCGTCTATATGTACGTGATGCTTTTCTTGATGTTGATCATTTTAATAGTACATTCGATAAAAACACTCTTGATCTTGATTTCTCTCAGGAAAAAGTTGAGAATAAGATCAATAGGGTAAGAGGAACCGCAGAGCATCCAAGACACATTGAAAGAGTCCCCGAAGGAGCTATCTTTAATTTTGAATTAGTGCTTAACGTCTATGAAGGCGATGAAGATCATATTGAAAAGATCAAGGGCGCCTTTAAACTGCTCGATGACGATTATCTTGGTGGGAGCGGCTCCCGCGGTTACGGGAAAGTCAAAATCTCTCTGGAACCAATAATTATGAACAATACTTCGGACAATGATATGAAAGCTATTATATTAAAAACAAATCCTATGGCTCAATTTCATTTTGGTACTACTTCTCTCCAAGCTGATTCGAATCTCGATGATAGCTCAGCAATTTGCCATTCAGATACTATCTGGTCGGCTATCGTTGATAATTGCTATAAAATTGACGATAAATTAGCCCTCGAATTTATTAATTGGTCGGAAAGTGGAAGAATTAAGATTTCATCAGCTTTTTTCTGCCTTAAAAATAATGATAATCCTGTTTATTTTTTTCCAAAGCCATTATCTACTAACCTTTTAAATATTGATCCTAATTTAAGGAAAAAGGTAAAGAAGATAAAATATTTATCTAAAGGTGTTCTCGAAATGGGGCTGCGACCTAAAGATTGGTTTTATGGTCCCTGCGTAATTATCCAAGATGAATTTGTAGCAAGAATGGATGAAATTGAGAATAATTCAGAGCATTTAAAAATCTATAATATCAGTTCTTTCCCAAAAACAAGGGTCAGCTACAAAGAAGAATCAGGAAATTTTTATCACCAAACAAATGTTCAATTATATGACGATACCAGTTATTTCTTTCTAATTGACCACAATCTGAATGATAGTGAATGGAATCAATTTCAAAAATATCTCGATCTCACTTTATCATTTGGACTTGGAGGTGAGCTATCTACAGGGTGCGGACAAATCCCTGATTATGAAATACTGGATTTTGAATTCAATTTGGACAATTCACAAAACAACCAGTACATCTCTTGCTCACTTTCCATACTCTCTGACAATGAAATTGATAATGCTCTTTGCTATTCCGTTGTAACAAGAGGTGGCAGAAGATTTATTGATGGTTCTAGTGCAAAACTTATCGAGATGATAGAAGAAGGAGCTGTTTTTAATAATATCATTAACGGTTCTATAGTTGATTTGAAACCCGATGAGCAAACAACACCCGTAAGAAGATGTGGGACAGCACTATTACTTCCACTCCATAGAAACTACTGGCATCAGAAGGAGGCAGATAATGAAGCTTAATCTTAAAACTATTAGCCCCGTTGCTATCACGGATGGAAACGTATTAAGCAATATTTCAGATTATTATCTCGATAATGATGCCGTGCATTATATTGATAATCGCAAAGTAGAGAGCTTTTTTTTGAAACACCCTGATTTAATTGAAAAATTTGTTAATGCAACTCTAAAATCTAACGAGAATAATCGCTCAAATATCAACTTTAAAGCAGATGTTTTGCAAAAGATCATGAAAGTAAATCCAGCAGATTATGTGAAATATTCCTTACCCGCCAGAGGTGTACCAGATAGTAGTAAAGTTCAGATAAAAACGATTATGAAATCTGCTGGGAAACCTTATTTACCGGGTAGCTCCATAAAAGGAGCAATTAAAACTGCACTTTTATATGATTGGTTAATTGAAGCAAATGCAGGAAAAAATTTCCTAAATAATCTTTGTAGCAATCTGAAAAGTAGAAATTTTGATAAGTATGGCTTTTTGTCAGATATTGAGAAACATATCAGGCAGTTTGCATTAAAAGAAAATACAAATGGATTTGTCAGGACTTTCAGAGTAAGCGATACTAATACTTTACCCATTGATAAAGTAGAAGTAATAAAAACTCATCGCCTTCATTTGACTAATTCCGAAAAACAAGGTAATATACCAATTGTTACTGAGGCGATCATGGAGGGCAATGAGTTTGAGCTTGAACTAACCGATCAGGGAATAATAAACGATCCCGAGCTGCTTTTTGATGCAGTAAGTATATTTAATCAAAGCGTATTATGGTTTGAATGGGATTTATTGGATCAGAAAATTGCCATAGATAACAAGAATAAAAAGACTTTATCTTCTTATTATGAGAAAATCAATAAGCTTATAGAAAAAGAAACTGATAAAATGTATCTCCGCGTTGGCTCAGGGAAATCAAACTTCAATAATTCAATCGGGCTTGCTGTATATAAAAACGATGAAGATTCTTACAAGAAAATGCGAAAAATACTGAGAATAGGAGAAGAGGATTCGAAATATTTTCCACTTACACGATCCGTAATAGTTGATGACAAATCTCAACTTGGATGGGTCGAAATTTCAAAAATTTAAAGGAGGGGGTATATGAGTGCTACTGTTATAAGCTTTTTAGGTACAAATGATTATAAGGAATGTAATTATTTTTATAAAGATCAGGAAAGCGGTCCTGTAAAATATGTTCAGGAAGCTATGATAAAACTATTTTGCAGCCATTGGTCGGAGGATGATCGAGTACTAATCTTTGTAACAAAGGAAGCAAGAAAAAAGAACTGGAACGATAGACTTGAAACAATAATGCCAAAAAATATTTGTGTTGAAGCTATTGATATTCCAGAAGGTACTTCCGAAAGTGAAATATGGCAGATATTCCAGATTGTATTTGAAAAAATAAACGATAAAGATGATGTCATTTTTGACATAACTCATAGCTTTCGGTCTCTACCAATGCTGGGGATGGTATTGCTGAATTATGCTAAAGTACTGAAACAAATAAAAGTTTCTGGGATATACTATGGAGCTTTTGAAACATTAGGTCCAACCTTCAATATTGAAGCAAGAATACCAAATCCATCGGACAGGAAAGCCCCAATTCTCGAACTAACTAGTTTTTCAAATCTACAGGATTGGACTAATGCCTCGAATGTATTTAAAAATCATGGAATTAGCGAGCCTATTAAAAAACTTGCTGAAGATGAATATAAGCCCTTACTTAAAAATTCAAAAGGAGCTGATGAAGTAGGTCAAATATTGAAATTGCTATCTATGAATATAGAAGATATCACAAATTCGTTTAATACATCTAATGGAAGGGATATCGTTTATGGAGAAATCTTTACAGATATCAAAAAATCAATTAAAGATTTTTCTAAAACCAACATTTTACCAGCTCTTAGACCTTTATTAGATTATACAACAGAATCTATTTCTGAATTCACTGATAAAAACATAAGAAATGGTTTTCTGGCTGTTAAGTGGTGCATAAAAAATAATCTAATTCAACAAGGTTACACTTTGCTTCAGGAAAATATCATAACATATATTGCAGATTTACACAAAAAAGATTATTCTGAAGTATTCGTAAGAACAGATATAGGTTCTGCTTTTCATATATTCTCCCGAAAATTGACAAAAGATAAATGGAAAGTTTATGATAAAGATTTTATTGATATACTTATCAAAGATGATTCAATAATGAAATTAAGTAAAGAATTTGATAGTATTACTGTAAGAAGGAATGAGCTGAACCATGCTAATTTTACAAATAGATCTCAAAATACAATAGATTACAAAAGCAAACTAACACAGAGTTATGAAAAAATTGAAAAGATTTTAGGATGCTGATCAATCTAACAAATCACCCTTATAACGATTGGAGCGACAAGCAAAAACTTGCAGCCAAATCAAGATATGGTTATGTTGTGGATATATCATTCCCCGAGATAGCCCCACAGCTTACAAAACAAAAAGTTTTGGAAATCTCAAAGCATTATGCTAAATTATGCATTGATGAGTTAAGAGATGATAGCTTAAATGATAAAGCTGTGCATATTATGGGAGAGATGACCTTCTGCTATCAAGTTATCTCGATGCTAAAAAGGCAAGAGATTAAATGCATTGCCTCAACTTCAAATAGAATAGTGAGGGAATTGCCAAATAGCACCAAGGAAGTAATCTTCAATTTCGTAAGATTCAGGGAATATTGAATGTATTACATAGCAGTTTACGATATAGGAGAAAAACGCGTTGTAAAAATGCTGAAACTTATGAGGCAATACCTTCACTGGATTCAGAACTCCGTTTTCGAAGGAGAGCTGACGAAAGCCCAGATGGCAGAGCTGAAATCCAATGCAAAAAAGATAATGAAAAAAGATAAGGACTCGCTTATCATATTTTCTATGCAATCGGACAAATATTTAAAAAAGGAAATTATAGGATTAGATAAATCAGACTTAACTTCAAATATTATATGATCTTATGGCGATGAGGTCAAAAAGCCGAGTCGTCGGGGAGTATAATAAAGGTCAAAAAATCAGGAATTACTAAATCGAATTTCCAATCGTTCTTTGACAACTGAATAAAAATAAAGGTACTTAATACAAGTCGTCGGGCTACGGTAAAAAATCGCTTATTGCAGGCCGACGACTTTCCCATCCAAAAAACGAAAAAAGCATTTGCGTAAACCCGCATGAATGCTTATATTTGTTTACTGAAAATTTCAGGTTTTAATCGAACTATATTAGTATTGAAATCTCTTCAAGTATGTAAAGCCGTTGCTTTTCTTTTACGTTTTAATCGAACTATATTAGTATTGAAATAAAAAACAACCATTTTATCTGCACTTT
>CAYQTZ010000068.1:0-10371 GCA_964420565.1 uncultured Hyphomicrobiales bacterium | reverse complement strand
GAGATGAGTGATGATAATGATGATGTGTAGAAAGTGTTTGAAAAATATAATTACCTAATCTAAAGCTGATAGTATGCAAAAGTTTATTTTCTTCATTTAGAAATGGTCCGATGTCTGCCTCAGGCATTTCATCAGTGTAATATACTTCTGTGTATCCCATGATATCTTCCTGAATAATAATGGGTGCTTTCAATACCCATGGTGTGATATAAAAACTATCATCTTGATATTCACGATTATCAAAAGTGATGCGGGCATGGCAAACATCTGTATATTGCATTCCTTCCGGGATAAATTCGATAACACCATAGAAGATATCTTCAATCATCATATTGGGTTGATTAATCAGTTCTTCTATCTTATACAAACAGTTCAACTCCTTGGCTCTTTCTTTCAGATCTCGAATATTTACATCATTAGTTTGTGTGTTTTCCATTTACTTCCATATAAAATACATAACAATAAAATTCAATATAAGAAAAAATATTATTATTTAAGCAATCAAGTTTTTTTCATAAAATGAAGAAAAAGTGAATTTATTATTTTTTTTTCTGATGAATTTCGTAAATTGCATTAATTAAATAGTTCGTTTTAATAACATTTATACAATAATAGATTGTTTGACGATTTTTTTGATCGCAAGGTAATATAAATAATTTGAAATTATGATAATTATGTAGTAAGTCGGTCTTCTAATTGGTTGTCGTTAAATAATCTTATTTGAAATATTGGAGTTAGTTATGGCAAGTGAATCTTTCAATCCTTTCAAGATGGCACAACAGCAATTTGACGCTGTAGCAGAACAACTTGGTTTGGATCAACCGACCTGCAGTCTTTTGCGCAATCCCGACAGGGAGTTTCATTTCAATATTCCGATCCGTATGGATGACGGAAGTTACAAAGTATTTCGCGGTTTCAGAGTTCAACACAACGATGCCCGTGGCCCGTGCAAAGGTGGTATTCGTTTTCACCCACAAGAAACCATTGATACAGTAAGAGCTTTATCAATGTGGATGACATGGAAAACAGCCGTTGTTGACATTCCTCTCGGAGGTGGCAAGGGTGGCGTAATATGCGATCCTCATAACTTATCTATGCGTGAGCAGGAAGCTATATGCAGAGGTTGGGTTAGGCAGTTAGCCCCCAACATTGGTCCTATTCAGGACATTCCGGCTCCCGATGTCATGACTTCAGGGCAGCATATGCTTTGGATGCTCGATGAATACGAAAAAATTACTGGAAGAAAACTTCCCGGTTTTATTACAGGCAAGCCGCTCGGTATGGGTGGATCGCTTGGAAGAACTGAAGCAACTGGATATGGTCTGGTCTATACTCTTAGAGAAGCTCTAAAAGAAATTGGCATGGATATAGCCAAGACTACTGCCTCCGTTCAGGGATTCGGCAATGTAAGCCAATACGCTATAGAACTTTATAACCAATATGGCGGTAAAGTTATTGCCGTTTCCAGCTGGGATAATAAAGAACAAAAATCATTTACATTCAGGAACAAAGCTGGTATTGACTTGAAGCAATTGCTTGGTATTACTAATCGTTTCGGAGAAATTGACAGAATTAAAGCCAAGGACCTCGGTTATGAAATCTTACCCGGGAATGATTGGATAATGCAGGAAGTAGATATACTTATCCCTGCTGCATTAGAAAACCAGATCAATGGCGAAACTGCCGGAGCTATCAATGGAAAAGTAAGAGTCGTTGCTGAAGGAGCAAATGGCCCGACAACACCCGAAGGCGATGCTATCTTAAAAGAAAAGCGTATCCATCTTATCCCTGATTTCCTTGCTAATGCTGGTGGAGTTACCTGCTCATATTTCGAGCAGGTACAATGCAATATGAACTACTTCTGGAAAAAGGATGAAGTACTTACAAAGCTCGACCTTAAGATGACCGATGCTTACGACGCTGTTTCTGAACTATCGAGAACACGCAATGTCTATATGAGAGATTCTGCTTATATGATTGCTATTTCAAGAGTTGCCGAAGCAGTTAAAATGCGCGGATGGGTTTGATCTTAAATTGATCAATTGTATTACAAGAAAAAGATCCTGGTTTATAATCAGGATCTTTTTCTGTTTTTAAAAAGTATGATCTAATTAGCAAGTTTAGTACTCTGCCCACTGCTAAACTATAATTTCAGGGGAAGCAAGATAAAATCCACTTCTTGTCGTAAATCCCGACCTGTCTGGGCAAGAGGAGGTGTTGAAATGGTTTTATCCGAAATCATCATTTATTGCCCAATCTTTCTAACTCTATATTTTCGTAGTGACGTCAGTTCTTGTGAAGTTTAGCAAAATGCCAGTGCTTTAGACATTTCTCCGTCCATAAAAATAGATAAAGATGTTTTTAGTTTATTTAGATCAATCACCTTAACAACTTTTTCATACCTTTCGTAATCCGGAAGCAGCTTACTCAGAGAGTTTTCTGAGTTGAGAAAGAATTCTTCATTAAAAAGATTAGTCTTTTGATCAGGATACAATGGCAGATATTTAATATCAGCTTCCACGAGGTCTTGAAAGAAGTGAGTACCGAAGGAAAGTTCTGGTACGTATCCTTCCTTTTCCCAAGCTACTTCTATAAGCATTGCGGTATTGTTAATATCGCTATAAATCACTGGTACACCGAGTTTTATATCTCCTTTACTACCCCATCTGCCGGGACCTATCAGAACAAATTTTTGCTTAGGAAGATGTCTGTTCAGCTTGCTGATTATTTTCCCTATATCATACATCTCCATCGTTGAACGTAATTTACCGTATTGGTGTCCATCTACATAAATAATGTACTGTATATTTTCGAGTTTACCTGTATTGACATATTTGTTTGCTGTAAATAGCTTAGTTTGATTTTTTAGAAGTGAGGGGATTGATACACTCATACTTTCTCCAATCTGGCTTTGTGGTCTGCATTGAAGCAGATAAAGGTCTTTGCCATCGGAAACAAATTCAATATCAACAGGACTGCCAAATGATTCATCCAGTACATTCAGCATAGTGCTTATCTGCTTGACGAAGTCAGTTCTATCTATTAGCGAATTAAAAGTTATAACTAAGTCTTCTTTTAAAAAATCAGCCAAAGCCGAAACAGGATCAGCTAATAGCCCCTGCCTGTTAAAAGAAACAATTTTTTCTAAAATTGGTATATATCCATTGCACTCAACTATCAGATCATTAAAGTCAAGTGTTTCAAATGAATTAGTTTCCAGGTTGATAACATCAACGAATCTCTGTGAGTATCTTATTACGTGATCAGGAATATTATTTATCCTGATCCCGGGTTGTCCTGGTGAAACTAACATTGGATAATCGTCAATAGTACGGTCAACAGCTCTTGTACCAAGTCCTGCAACTATTCTTACTATACCATCTTTCCTTTTGATGCGTTTCGACCAGCGGAATTCATTATTGCTAAAAGCTACACCAGCAAAACTCGGCAGATAGTATTTGCCGATCTTAGTACCAATAACTTCCTGAATAAGCACACCCATTTCCTCTCGGAAATCAATAAGGTGTCGCTGCTTTCTGTATTCTATGGGATCGGGACCGTAAGTGGAAGCGTAAACCTCTGTAATGGCATCCATTAAAGAAGCACGCCGCTCTTCTTTAGTACCCAAATTGGCAATGAATAGACTTTTATATTTCCCGCTAAAAGAAGCCTCGAAGCTGTCTTCTAAAAGACTTGATGATCTGACGACTATTGGTCTGCCTTCAAGATCGTCAAGAATCCTGTCGAGTGATGATATAAATTCCTGTGGGAAGTGAGAATTTTTAAAAACATACACTAAGAATGGATATTCTTTAGCTATTTTATCAGTTGGATGAAACTTAGTAAAAACGAATTCTTCCAAAGCATTAAAATGAATAAAATCAGTCATGCTGTCAGAAGAAAGGAACCAGCTTTTCGGAGTTTTGATACTTTCCAAAATAGGATTTTCGGCTTTTTTTATTTGTAATATCTGCGAAGCGAGTATCAAACCAGCACTTTTACCACCGACTTTTCCATTTCCATTTTCAGGGCCAATGATATTATCGAGTATGCTTTCTACGAATTCTAAAGTAATGAAATCTTTGGCAATATTGATATAATTCAAATTTTCGGATAATAATCTTTGCACGAGCAATACTCTAAGGCCAATTCTTTCTTCAATGGTCAGTGTATCTTTCTTGGGTATGATCCTAACAAATTCTTTTACAGCATCTATTACGTGCTTTAAAGGTGCATGTCTTTTTTCAAGAATAATTGTAGTGTTGTTTAGATTTTCTTTAAATATCCATTCGTTCAGCAATTCTGAGATTTTATTATCTTCCAGATATTCTGTTGCTATTTCGAAGACTTTACGTACAACGGAGGAATCAGTATAGGGCGAACCTTTGGGTTTAGGCCAATTGGAGCCATGTTTTTGATTATCATTTTTGTTGATTATAACCGGATTAAGCTGATTCATCAGATCCTGAATTTCGCTTATGTTCATTCTGTCAAGGTAAATTATCATTTTCCGGCATATACGATAAATAGTATTTGGATCTTTGTAATCTCTATAATTTAGTATAGTTCTCCAATCCGTTTTACCCTGTTTTCTTACATATTCATAGAAAGAAGTCATTTTAGTCTCTGTTATGAAATATTGAAAAACAAATTCAACTTTCTAAGTTGGAATAAGTAATAACTAAACAACAATTTATTCATATTTTTGTATGAAACCAAATTTTTCTAAGGCAAATCCCTATAATATTTCGAATACTATTCATGTAACTTCTTTTGAATCATCAATGAATTGGCAAATTTGATTTATTCCTTAGCAATTCTGACTACGATCAAAGCTTTGCATTTTTTTCTGATCATTTAGCTCTCCAGTAATGTATCTGCCGATGACTTCCTGTCGATTCCATCACGCTACTGAATCTCATATCTTTAAATAATGCCACGCACTATCAGTGATCGTTGGGCAGATGCGACTTGAAATTAATACAAATAAAGACCATTGCAAAAGTCCAAAAACTGATCCCTCCATGACCCGCCCTTAAGAGTCCCGAGAGGTCGGGATCTGACGATAAGGGAGGGAGTAAGCCATTGACATGTAATCATATGCGGGGTTGTCCCTCTTTTTTAAAAGGGGGAAATAGGGGGATTTTCTTTGGTTTTGCAATGGTCTAAAATATATAGTACACAAAGAAAATAATAAACTAATTTTGCTTTCTTTTATAGTTAGAGTTATTTTTGTAGATTATAAATTTAATTGAAAATTATTATGCCTGAAAAAGATATATTTGAAATAGCTATTGATCACTTGGCACAACAGAAAGAACTATATGGAGATGAAATAATTTCTAAAAAGCTCTCATCTACTATTAATAAAGCTGAAACCAAATCTATTGACGATACGTTACCCCACAAAAATAAAATTGAAATCCTCGAAAAGCCAGATGGATTATTCTCTGACGCTCCGAAGTGGATAATGTCCAATACGCTTGATGATCTTTACAACGAAATCCATACATGTCTGAATTGCCAGCTTGGAAAAACAAGAAATAGTTTTGTTTTCGGAACAGGAAACCCGAATGCAGATATAATGATAATTGGCGAAGCTCCCGGAGCTGACGAAGATGAGCAGGGCAAGCCTTTCGTTGGCAGAGCAGGTCAGCTCCTGACTAAAATCCTGACTGCTATTGATCTTTCACGGGACGAAGTGTTTATAGGAAATATTATTAAATGCAGACCTCCCAATAATCGCAGACCAGAGCAAGCCGAGATAGACGAATGCAAACCATATCTGGATAAGCAGATAGAGCTTATTCAACCTGAATTCATTCTGGCGTTAGGAGCTACTGCTATTGAGTCTCTAACTGGAAAAAAACACAAAATGGGAGATGTACGTGGCGAAGTAATGGATTATCACGGTATCAAAATGATAGTAACTTACCATCCTGCGTATTTATTAAGAAATCCCAACGCTAAAAGAGATGTATGGGAGGATGTAAAGAAGCTAAGAGATATGTATGAAGAATATAAAAAATCAAAGTTCAATAAATAATCAGGAAATTATGAATATTGCTGTATTGTTCGGAGGTGTTTCTCCAGAAAGAAATGTATCGATAGAAGGTGGCAGAGCTGTCATCGATGCTCTCGAATCAAAAGGACACAGGGTCTTCCCTATCGACCCTGCTTTGGGTAAAGATGCGCTACTGACAAAAGAACAAATCGTCTCGGAGAATAGATTTATTTCTGCTGAAGAGATGACTATGTATGATCAGAAAAAAATTATTGAATGTATTAGTTTAGATATTTTTGATGAAATTGATATTGCTTTCATCGTGCTTCATGGTATTAATGGCGAGGATGGAAGAATACAGGCACTACTCGAATTACGAGGTGTGGCATATACCGGAAGTGGGGTTAAATCCAGCGCTCTCGCAATAGACAAAAATTCTTCTAAAATGCTCTTCACTGCTGCCGGGCTCAGAACTCCCGAATGGGTGGTTCTCTCAGAAGAAGACTTTGAAAATTATGATCTTTTCAAAAAAATCAGAGCCGAATTTGGCAATCAGCTTGTAGTTAAGCCTAATGATCAGGGATCAACTATCGGTATAACTATAATCGAAAATGGTAATTTAGATGACATCCACACCGCAGTTCTTGAAGCCGCAAAATACTGCAATATCGTTTTAATCGAAAAATTTATCGAAGGTCAGGAAATCACTGTTGGTATAATCGGCGAAGAAGCTTTACCGCTAATTGAAATAATTCCGGAAGATGGTTTCTACGATTACAAACATAAATATACTAAAGGCAAAACTCAGTATATTTGCCCGGCTGAAATTGCCGAAGATATTGCAGAATTTATGCAGGGTATTGCACAGACTGCATACCTTGCTTTGGATTGTAAAGGATTTGCCCGTGCTGATTTCCGTCTAAATGAAGACGGCGAACCTTTCATTATGGAAATAAATACTATTCCAGGTTTTACGTCCACTTCATTAGTGCCTATGGCAGCAAAAGAAATTGGTATGGATTTCCCGGAACTATGTGAAAAAATAATTGATTTGACTTTAAGCAAAAAATAATAGGGAAAGAAATGGATGAAAAAGATATTGATCTATGCGGTATAGGAAATGCCTTAGTTGACATACAGTACGAAACAACAGTTGAAGAATTATTGGAAATGAAGCTGACCAAAGGTGGAATGTGCCTAATAGAAGCTGTCGAGCTTGAAGAAATTGTTCTGAAAATGGGAGCAAGAAAGAATTTCAAATCAAGCGGCGGCTCTGCGGCTAATACAGTTATTGCTTTCTCTAAATTCGGCGGCAAAGCTGCATATATGACAGCTCTTGGCAAAGATGTATTTGGTAAGTTCTACTCTGATGAATTTCGTAATCTCGGCATTGAGCTGCTGGCAGCAGAGGTTGACGGACTGCCAACCGGGCTATGCATCATACTGATAACTCCCGATGGAGAAAGAACAATGCAAACGGCTCTTGGAGCAACTTCTCAATATCACAAAGATCATGTTGAATCTGATCTGATCAAACGATCAAAATGGCTTTACGCAGAGGGCTATAAATTCACAAATGATCACGGAGCTAACGCTATGGACGAAGCCATAAAAATAGCCAAAGAGTTCGGCACCAAAGTAGCTATTACTTTTTCGGATGCTTTCATCGTCGATAGCTTTAGAGAGCAACTCGACAAAGTAATTAAAAATTCTGAGCTATTATTCTGCAATGAAATGGAAGCTTTAACCTACGGAAAAACAGCTTCTGCAGAAGACGCATTTAATATACTATGCGAAGCTTGTCCAAATGTCGTTATGACCAAAGGAATCGAGGGGTCATTGATCAAATGGGAAGGTAATAGATACGAAATAGCCGCCTATGATGCTAATACTATTGATACTACCGGAGCTGGCGATATGTATGCGGCAGGTTTTATGTATGGAATCATACATCATCAAGCCCCTGTAATTGCCGGAGAAATCGCCTCCTATGCCGCAGCAAGAGTAGTTTCGCAAATGGGTGCAAGGCTACAGGAAGATCACATGGAACTAAAGAAAAGATTCATCAAGTAAGTAATATTATGTCGAAAAACAGGAAAAATACGTCTCCAGACTTAGATAATGTCAAGCAGGATATTCCATTTGGACTAAAAAGGGAATTCAACTATAATCTGATATTCCCTATAATCATTGTTGCTTTAGCATTAGTCCTATTTGCAAGAACTGTACCTTACAATATGGTAAATTGCGATGATGATTTCATGATATTAGAGAATCAGGAGTTTAATGAAGACATAACAAATATTCCAGCTTCTTTCGACAGAACATTCTTTGCCGATGATGTTTATTACAGACCAATACTGAATATTTCTTTCATATTGGATTACCAGATAGCTGGCATTGATGTGTGGATATATCGGTTAACAAATTTGATCTATCACGCTTTGTCGTCATTGCTATTGTATTTCTTTTTCATAAAACTAAAGTTTCGAAAAGAATACGCATTTCTATTTTCCTTACTGTTTGTAGTGCATCCTTTAATCTCCCCTGCCGTAACCTGGATATCTGGCAGAAATGATTCTTTGTTAGCAATATTTATATTATTGTCATTTATTACCTTAGTAAACTATAAGAATAGCTCTGAATCAAAAAAATGGCAGTATCTGATTTTGCATCTATTTGTATATACGATATCATTATATACTAAAGAAACAGCAGCATTAGCCCCATTCCTGATGGCAGGCTACTTGCTATTCTTCAGAAATAAAGAAAAGTTTTTTTCTAAAGAAAATATCTATCTGGCAGTTGGCTGGGTGCTAATAGGTACTTTCTGGTTTTTTATGAGACAAACAGTAGTCAACAGAGTAATTGGCTCAGGCGAGCTGGAATACCCGCTTGGTGATAGTTTTTTAACGAATTTACCTTCGTTTATTGCATATTTTTCCAAAATATTTGTTCCTGTAAGAATGTCTCCATTAGCAAACTACGAGACATTTGCTTTAATAATTGGTGCTATTCTTACAATAGGCTTAGCAATTTATGTTTTCTTAAATAAGAAAATCAATAAAAAGGTAATTCTGTTCGGGTTCCTTTGGTATCTATTATTTATTGTTCCCTCGATGCTTGCCCGGATACGCGATTTTGATTTCGATTACGCCGAACATCGCGTTTATATACCAATCATTGGTATATTCATGATCATTATAGAAATTCTCAGGTCACTGAAGATAAGCTTCAGGAAACCCATTGAGTTAGGTGTATTTGGTGTAATATTTTTATTATTCACAGCTAATACTATTACTTACCAGACAAAATTCAGCAGTCCATTGAACTTCTGGGGGCATTTCATAAAGACATATCCACATACAACAAGAGGATTCATTGGCGTAGGCAAATACTATTTTATCAACAAAGAATACGATAAAGTAGAAAAGATAATGAAGAAGGGAATAACTGTAAAACCAGATTTCAAATACTGGTACACTAATCTATCCACTATATATATGCAAAATAAAAATTTCCCGCTTGCTGAAGAAAATGCAAGGAAATCATTACAGTATGATAAAAATGACTATCAGGCAAATATTAATTTAGGGTATTCACTTGGCGCCCAGAATAAATTCAAGGAAGCTATACCTTATTTAGAAAAAGCGATCAACCTGGCAGCTAAGCCCGATCATATACTGCTGAAACGATTAGCCGACGCTTATTCCAAGGCAGGATATACAGATGCTTCTATTAGAGCTTATAATCATTTGCTGTCTATAAAACCTAATGATATATCCATTTATTACGAAATAGCAAGGGTTTACTCTCGCTCAGGGAAATACGAAGAAGCTGAAAAGGTTTACAAAGATCTATTGACTTTAACTCCTAACTCACTTCAACTTTATATAAATATGGGTACTTTTTATGCTGAAAATCAAAAACACACTAAGGCAGAACAAGCATGGCTTAAGGGATTGACAATTGATCCCAAAAATGCTCAACTTTATCTAAATCTAATCCAACTTTATTCGTTAACAGGTAATAAAGCTAAGGCAATGTTATATGCAGATAAATATAGAGAGATCGGTGGCAGTATTCCACCAAAATTACAGAGTATGTTAAACTAATAATTTAAAATATATGCTTTATTTACGAATCTTTTTTTTGTTTTTCTTAATGGCAGTTACCGTAAACACTGCCTTATCTCAGTCAGGGATGAGATTCCCTGAATTAGAAAAACGGCTTGAACCATACTTTGCCGAAGACTTAATAGCCGACATCCGCAAAGAGCTTCCGCAAAGCACTAACTATTCTATCTGGGGATGGGATGTTGGGGATTATTCAGGAGATGGGTATTACGATGTAGCTATTACAGTCAA
>CAYQTZ010000067.1:0-10493 GCA_964420565.1 uncultured Hyphomicrobiales bacterium | reverse complement strand
GATCATCTTATTGTGAAAAGTGCATTCCCAAATCGGAGTTTGGGAATGAGGGGAACCCCAAGCCCCCATAACCGTAGGGAACACGCATGCGTGTTCACTACTGAAAGCTGACAGCTGAATGCCGACCGCTTGACTGCTATTAAATGGAAACACCCCTCGATCCCCTCTTGCGAAAAGGGGGTCGCTATGTGTAATTATAACAAAGGTTTACTCCCTCGCTTGCGTAGTTAGGGAGGGTCTGGGATGGATCGGTTTCATAAAAATTAAGTTTTGCTCATCACTCGTCTTGCAAGTGAGTAGAGGGTTAGGGAATAAATCCCTAACCACCTTCTCGAAATCATTTATTTTATTATCACTAATGGTTCTACGAATTTCTGCCCCTTGTAAGATGCAACTATCATATAAAAACCTGTGGAATAACTCGATAGATCCAAACTGAAAACATTATTTGTGCTATTCAAGTTACTCTTTAATTCAGAGATTCGCGTTCCTGTTGATGTATATATTTCAAAACTTATCCTGCTGTCCAATGGCAGATCATTTGATTTTAAAACAATGTCAGCTCTGTCAGAAGCTGGATTTGGCATAATATTGAAAAGAGTATTTTCGATATTTGTCATATAGACACTTGTCAGTGAAGCGTCGCCAATCACGTTTAATTTAGCTTCTGGATTCATATTAGCATTTGATGAGATCAATAGCTCAGCCTCATAGCTTGCCTCAATGATTGGAGTGAATTTCACAAAGAAGTTGCTATATTCACCAGGTTCAATTGTAATGGGTAGCTCCTGCAGATTTATAAGCGGGAAAGCATAAGAATCCATACCCGTAATAGAAATATCGCTTATTACAAGGCTCTCATCACCCGGATTATGCAATACTACTGGAAGAGTTTTTTCTTCTTCGGGCTTTAAAGTACCGAAATTTAATGCTGTATAGTTCACATCTAATTCAGGTCCTGTATTATCAAGCCATTGCAGGACTCTTTCAATAAGAGCTTGCCTGAGATTTTGATTGATGATCACATAAGGTGTTATTGCCATAAGTACCGATCTTGTATTTTCATGAATAGTTCTAACAGCAAATATTGATTCTTCTGGTTTGAGATATAAGGTATCATATCCCGAACCATTTGGTTTCAATACCATACCATTTTCAGCCATATGAAGGAAGGGTCTGGTTTTCTCTTTGTCTGTAATTTTGAGCATTGTAATTAAGTACTTGATCAAATTGCCTTCCTTTTTTTCTCCAAATTCATTAGAAATCGGATCGGCACCAACACCTGAAAGCCATACACGCCAGGGGGCGCTACCATAACCCAATCTGTTGAATCCATTATATTCGACGTTGAACAAACCAAGCGAAGAGTTAGTATTAAGGGATGAAGCAGATAAGTTACCACAAATGAACGTTTTTATCCCATTATTAATACCGTTTATTATCTCCTCTGCTTCATCATTGTTGAATTGATAAGCCGAACCGGAGTTCCAGATCAAATGCTCTTTATTCAAAAACTTATCAGAGAATTTAAGATAATCGCCTGCGGTGATCTGGAATAGGTTTTCATACCCATATTCTTCGAGATAATTGAATACTGAGTATTGCGATTCTCCGCCGGCAACGACCTCGAAATTCTCGATCTCAGCGGAATAGCACGTTATTTCAGATTCTCCGCGGAATTTGTCCGGGTTATCATTAGATGAAACTATAAGATGGGCATCGCCTACCCCGATTGTTTGTCTTGGGGTTAAGCTCAGCATTATTTCTATTGAATTTTCAGCTTCTAATTCGATTTCCATGCTTTGCTCTTCTATATCCGTAATAGTTATGGTATTATCGCCAGCCTTAGCAGAGCATTGCCAGTTATCAGGAGTCCTTGCAGATTTTTTAATACTTATTGTGTATGTCTTGGTTTCATCTGTAATATTCTTAAGTATAAGGTCTTTGTCGAAAGGAACATCTTTAGGAGAGACTCCATAATTATCACCAGCAGAGATCAACCTTAGCTCAGGTGTACCTTCTACACCAATGGCACTATTAAGTATCTCTTTGTTATTTGGCGAATCAATCTGAGCCAGACCGATGAAATGAAGGTCTTTGATCTTCCAGTTATTAGCCAGATCATAAGTAAAGCTGTAAGAATAAGTTTGCCCTTCCATAGCAGGAACAGGGATATCGCCAGTTCCCCATGGACCACCACACATAGCACGTAACACTTTCATGTGCTGATAGCCGACGATTTTCGCGGGTTTATTATAATATGGGTTATCCTCATAACCTGCTCTGTTGGAAAGATAATTTGACTGATCCCAGCCAGTTCCTGTGCCTGAGCAAGAATCCTCGACTATATATAAATTCAGCTTTACAGGATTATTTACTGTTTCAAGCATAGTGCAGAAAACAGTAGCATGCACTTGTCTTATATCTTCGTAGATTGCATAAGCCACCTGGACAGTAGCTTTCGGGGTTAATTGCAAAAATGATTCACAAGCACCCTCCCACGATGTTCTGCTTAATCCGATAGCTCCACTATAAGATCTCCTGTCAATAGATCCCATTGGAAAACCGGTAATTCCAAGAGGAGGTCGCACTATTGCTTCCTCCGGTATTGCCATTGAATCGCCATTATGGATTTTTACCCCGATGACTCTGTCGGGATACTTTTCCTGGATCTGCTCCATGATATAGCTGCCATCAACACACCAACCACACCATGCCCCAGTAAATTGCTCGAGAAGAACATTTTTGACCTGAGCTTGTAAATAGGAAGATAAGATGATGAATAAACCGATCAATGATAAAGTCAGTAAAGTTTTTTTCATAATAGACCACCTCGTTAAATGATAAAAGTGTTTATTTAGAGAATATGTCAAATATCCTTAATAAGAAGTAATATAATGTTCATTATCTATCAAATATATATATATCTATCTGAAAAATACACTTTTTTTCCAATATATTCAAAAAAATATGATTTTATTTAAATATTGAGATCAACAGAAAAATCTAAAATTGATTCTTCCCCAGCCCTTCTCCCTTCCGAGACTGTGTGATGGGATCGTTTTATATATACTATTTCACAAACACCCCCTAACTCCATCTTACAAGAGGGGGAGGTTAAAATATTATGTTTCAACAGTTTACTCCCTTCCTTGCCTGTAAGGAAGCGGCGGGGTGGGATTAGTGTGAAATATGTTTTTATATGAGTTATATAAACATTACTGTCTCGGAGAGGTTATGGTGGAGCCTCCCTAAAAAATATCTGATTAATTACGAAAATTTTGTTTGAATGTGGCAAAGAGTTCTGAAGATAAATATATACCTTAATAAATGTATTTAGAATTTTAAGAACAAAATTATTATATTTACTGTCAGGGAATAAGTATGAAAATATTAATAAATATTAATGAAAAGAAAACTATTAAATCTGAAATTCAATAACTTAGCTATCCTATTCATACTTGCTGGAGTTTTAGTTATATTTCGTGGTTTAATATTCGGCGAGGTATTGGGCACAAACGATTATGGCGGTAATGATTTGCTGCTGCTTCACGTTCCAACCTTGCAGCACTATGCACAAGCTTTAAAAGAAGGGGTATTACTTCAATGGATACCAGAGATATTTTGTGGGTTCCCAGTATTTGCTGAGGGACAAAACGGTTTTCTATACCCGGTTAATATATTACTATATTACATATTTGATTTATTCACTGCTTTGAATATATATCATATTTTGCATCCATTTCTAATGGGTATTGGCTCATATTATCTGATAAAACGTATCACAGCGAATCCTTATGCTGCTCTTTCTGGCGCTATAGCAGCTTCGTTATGTGGCTCTTTGCTAATGGGTCATACTCGCCATTTAGGTATCTATGCCATCATCTCCCTTACTCCTTTCATGCTGCTGACTATCGAGAACTTCCTGCAAAAACAAAACCTAAGATATGGACTGATGTCAGGAACATTATTCGGAATACTTGCACTAATAGGTCATCCACAATTTGCTTTCATTTCTGTATTCCTTGTATTAATGTATTTTATTTTACGTTTGGTATTTTTTAAAAGTGTATATAGCTCAAATAATAAAAGACCAAAATTGAAAACTATTATTCAATTCCTATTGATAACGATCATTATTGCCATAATAATATCCCTTCCTCAATTTCTTTCAACTTATGAGTTATATAAATATACCGAAAGAGCAGGGGAGGTATCCAATTCATTCCGTGAGTTAGGGTCGCTGCCTTATGATGGTATCATTACTTTTATTGATCCATATTACTGGGGCAATGCAGGCGATCACACTTATGAGCATGGTAACATCTTTTATTTCTGGGAATGGTTTCACTATGTTGGTCTGCTGACTTTGCTGCTATCAATTATCGGAGCAATTTTTCAATGGAATAGATCGGGGGTTGTGAGATCTTTAGTTATAATAGCTATTTTTTCCTATATGTTAGCTCTTGGAGGGAATTTTCCTTTATATAAAATATTTTCTATTATTCCAGGTGTACAAAATTTCCGCTTTCCGAATCGCTGGCTTCTCGGCACTGAATTATCTTTCATATTGCTAAGCGGGTTTGGTTTGCTGACCGTATTCAAATGGGCAAATAACTTATCAGGCAAAGACTTATCCATTGTAATAGGCATTATTGCATCGCTGGTTATTTTTATTGATATTTATCTTGTTGTCGGGAAAAGATTTACAACAATAGAGCCGGAAGTGTATTTTCATAGATCTCCAACGGTAGATATATTATATAAGGATAGTAGTTTTTATCGCGTACATTCATATTACTCCCATCGTATCTTAGCTTTAGCATTCGAAAAATCAAAAGGATGGGAAAACGATCAACATACATACAGAGAATTAATGTCTGCCATGCCTGATAATATTTCAGCTTATCACGGTATAAACCAATCGGCAGCTAATAATCTGGGGCTCATTCCAAATTACCTGGCAAAATTATGGGGGAGCTCAACTGTTGCTGGTGTAATACCCTCACTTATTAAAACTAAAGGATTTGTTGCTACACCAGATTTTGCTTATATTCGTGCTATGCAGCTATATGGTGTAAAATATATTCCTACTATTATAGAGATCAAAGGTTTGCCGATCATTTCAGGAAGCTCCTTCGTTAAAATTCATAAAGTACCGGAGCCAATGCCACGAGCGTGGGTCGTTAATAAACTATTGATAGGTCCTACAAAGCATTTCTATTCTTTTCTTAATAACGGATACTACGATTTTAATTCGATGGCTTACTTCCCATATATGAATCAGTCCTTACCGCCAAACTCTGCTTCTGGAAAAATAGAAGTTGTGAAAAATGATCACCATAGCTTAATAATGAATGTAGAAACTCCTGGCATGGCGGTGGTATCCGACACTTGGTATCCGCGATGGAAAGCAAAAGTAAACGGCAAACCTAAGCGAATATTCAGGATAAACAGTTCAATGCGGGGTGTATTAATTGAGGAACCCAACTCTATTTTGGAGATGTATTATGATTATCGAATCACAGTTATTCTTGGAATAATATCCTATTTGCTTATATTCCTATCGCTTATTTTGTTTTACCATTCATCAATTATAAATTTAATAAAAAGGTAGAATTATGTTGAATCTTTTATTTACTCTTTTCATCGTTATGTTTACTGTTACTTATACAGCATGCACCCAACAAGACAAATACATTGAAACAATTGGGGAAGCTATCGAACTATACAGATCGGGAGAATATCAAAAATCAGGAGAGAAATTCGAAGAAGCATTTAAAATTGGTGAACCAAATAAAAGCGATTTCTATAATGCAAGCTGCGCATGGGCGCTCGCAGGAAACAAAGACAAAGCTTTCGCCAACTTACATAATTCTATTGATGCCGGCTGGCTCCAGATAGATCATCTAACAGAAGATCCCGACCTTAGTATATTACGCCAAGACAAACGTTGGGACGAAGCTATAACCAAGGTTTCTAAAAATTTATCAGATATTGCCGATAATTTCCCGGATAAACATGATTTTATTAAAACCATAGAGTTGCCCGAACCAATATTTGAAAGCAATTATTCCGTAGAAGAAGCTATAAAAAATCGTCGTTCAGTTCGTTCATACAAAGAACTACCTCTTAGTCTGCAAGATGTTTCGCAGATACTATGGGCAGCTTACGGAATAAATAAAAAAATTCCCGGTGGGCCTGCATTCCTGAGAGGTGGCTTGCGCACAGCTCCCTCAGCCGGGGCTTTGTATCCTTTGGATATTTATGTCGTTGTTGGCGAAGTTACAGATCTGGAAGCTGGTATATACTATTATGATTCTGAGTATCATGAGTTAAAACTAACAAAAAAAGGAGACTTCCGCGAAGAGCTCTCTAATGCTGCACTTAGCCAGATGATGCTTGCAAAAGCACCAATTTCATTAGTTTATTCTGCGATTTTTGAAAGAACAACCAAAAAATATGGACAGCGTGGCAGAGATCGCTACGTAATGATGGATCTCGGTCATTCTGCAGAAAATGTCTATCTTCAATCTGGTGCACTTGGGCTTGGCACCTGTGCCATAGGAGCATTTTCCGATATTAGTGTAAAGATACTTATCAATATGACCAAAGAAGAAGAGCCGCTATACCTAATGCCCGTAGGAAAATTGAAATAATTTGTTACCTATTTGTACTTTTTGTGTTATAATTAGTATATGCAGTTAATAGATTTCTTAAACTAACAATACTAACTGCGAAATATATTATTTGTATAATGATTTTACATAGAGAAACATTTTTTTTTATAAAAATTTTGATTATATTAGTTTGAGTTAATTTTGTGTGTATTATATAAGACGAATGTATAGATTATCAATAAAAAAGGAGATGCTATGAAATTTACAATTACTTACAAAATGATTGCTTATCTGTTCTTAGTCACGGGCTTACTAATGCCCTTAACTACGGCTCAGGCAGATAATAATGAGATTACAGACGGTACAGAGTACTGGCTAACGATTCCGTATGCAAAAATGAAACAATTGGAAACTGCACGCGGAGATTTCCCCATAGCACTGTGGATATCATCTAAGGTTGATACCGAAGGTGAAGTTTTCTTGAAACAAGAGAATCGTACTATACCATTCAGAATAGAAGCTAACAAAATCACCCAGATACCATTAGATGATTATTTAATGTGTAAAGAGGGTGGGAAAGTGCTTAACAAAGGTATTCACGTTCAGGCAGAAGAACCAATATCGGTAATTTGCTATCTTTCCTACGAGTGGACTGGCGAAGCTTTCCGCTGTATTCCTGTTGAATGGCTTGGTAAAGAATACGTTACAGCCAATTTATATCAGGATTCAACAGATGAGAAAAAACCCCCTCAGATCGCAGTAGTTGCTACAGAAGATGGCACCGTAGTTGAGTTTACTCCAACTGCACCTACGGAGACCACAGAAGCAGGTGTGAAAAATGTTTTTTCTTTAAACAGAGGACAGGTTTATCTGATACTTGGCAAAGACTTACCAAATGGTTATACTCAGGAATGGAGCTCAGACCTTACTGGAACTTATATTAAGTCAAACAAACCGATAGCCGTGATTAGCGGACATACCAAAGGTTGCTTCCCAAGATTATATATCGGCGATATCGGAGGTGGTTGGACCGATCCAGTAGCCCACTTTTCCAGAAATATGCTCTCCGAAATGCTTTGGCCTATTGAGTTACTCGGCTCTGAATATGTAATGGCTCCATTAAAATATTCTGACAGACCCTATAATGAAAATACTATCATTCCTGATGCTAAAGGCGATTTAGTCAGATTGATTGCTGCTTATGATGGTACTGTGATATATAAGACCAGACAAGATGGAACCCTGATGACACTCAGCAGAGAATTAAAAAGAGGTGAAGATCATAAAATAATAAATAGTGAGACTTCAGCTTTACTCACATCAAACAAACCGTTTCTTGCTGCTCAATACGGAAAGACTTGGTGGCTTGACGACGGCATGATGGAACCAACTATAGACAATGGCAAGAACAAAGACGACCAAACTATGAATCCTCATAGAAGCGGTCAGGGTATGCTTATTATTCTGGCTCCAATAGCGAGCTGGACTACTTATGCAAATTTCAGATCACCATATAATATAGATAATATGATTTACATTACTTTTAAATCCAGTGATTATCAAAATCTATATATTGATGATGAGAGATTATCAGCTATGTTCGGTAATGCTATCAAACCTTTATTCGGTACTGAATATGCCTATCTTACCGAGCCTATTGAAGCCGGAGACCACTATTTAGAGGGTCGCAACGGTGCCAAATTCGCAGCTTATGCTTATGGTAACTGGGATTATCAAAAAGATGGATTTGCTTATGGCTATCCTATTGGAATCAATTATGCCAGACCATGCAATGACTCACTATGGGTAGAAGACGATGGCGAATGCGGCATATGGGATGGCGCTGCACACGCAGTTGACTTGCAGGCAGATACTTCATGTGCCGGAATTTTCAGCGTAATTTTCCGCTATTCACAATCAGAAAATGTGATCTGGTCCCCAGACCCTGATTTTAATAAAGGAGATAAAGATTTTACTTTCCATCTCGAAGCTGAAGACCCTTCGCAAAAAGCAAAAGCAGTTGTTACATTTATGACTTATTCGGGATTTCAGGTTGATAGAGAATATATTTATGAACCAGAAGTAATAGAAGCCGACCCATCATATATTAACTTTGGCTTGCTGAAAGTAGGAGAAACATCTGAGGAAACCTTTGTGCTAAGAAATCCAGGAGAGGTGCCAGTTACTGTTTTCGACCTCTTCTTAAAGAAAGGCGAAAAAGAATTTACTCTGAACGTAACCAATGTTGAATTTCCATTAACATTAGAACCTGCTGAAGAGCAGGAAATAGTAGTGCAAGCCGCTCCAGACGAAGAAATTGAATCATCAGTTATTGATTATGTCATTGCCACTCTAACTTGCTACGACAGAGAAATTGATACATTAAGAGTGGGAGCCGGCAATCCTGTAGTATGGATAGAAGATGCTCATTGGGATCCGCTTCCTGTTAATACTCAGCCTCAGCCAAAAGATGTGCTGATAGAAAACAGAAGCAACGTACCAGTAGAGATATATGGATTAGATTGGGATGACAAAGACCACTTCCCCAAAACCAGTTTAGACAACTATAACTGGCCTCTGGTGGTTGAGCCCAATGATGATTATACATTCCAAGCGTATTATACGCCTGACGGCGATCCTGATGTCCATACGACTACGGCTTACTTCGATGCTAACACAACAGAGATCAAATTATACTCAGATTGGGACGGTAGCGGTATTGATGCTGCTCCACTGATCAATGGTTACGATTGGCAGCTTGTCCGCGTTATAGATGACTTCTCTATTAACGAGTTAGGTATTGATCAATATAGTGGAAGCGTAATTCTGAACGCTACAGGTAATGCTAACCAAGAAGTAATAAGCGTTGAAATAGAACCAGGCTATGAAACTATATTCAGAATAGATGAAGATGCTATCCCTGATGAATTGATCCCAAATGAAGCTGTTACCTTAGACGCATGGTTTGCCCCGAAAGCTGAAGGACCATTCGAGGCAAAAGTAACTCTTAACACTGAGTTTGCTGGTAATGTAATGTCAGTAGATGGCATACTTAAGGGTGTTGCTAACCAGCCGCATATTTATGTGCACGATGAGAATTGGCCCAATGCCTTGCTAATCGGAGAGAGCGAAGAAAGAAACGTATTAATAGACCACGAAACAAATATTGAACCAAGGCAGCTTTTTATTACTGATCTTAATTTAAGAGGTCCAGATGCCGCTTATTTCGAAATAGATCAGCAATGGTTGAACGATAATTTACCTCATTACATCCCAATAGATGGATCATGGAATGTTCCGGTAACTTACAGACCCGATACTTATGGCGAACACACAGCAGAAATAGTTGCCACTTGCGACGCTCCTGTAAACGAAGGCAATGATATTGACAAAAATGTAGGATTGCTTACCGCTAGATCGTATATGACTGAATTAGCATCTACAGATTATGACTTCCTTCAGGTTTACATCACTTTAGATAAAGACGGCTTTGTATCGTTTACAAATCTAAGTTCCATTGATGTAACTATGACAAACGAACTCGAGATAGTCGGCGACGATGCTCAGTACTTCCAGATCAACACATGGTATATAATGAGTGGTGTTGACCGCACTGATGAACCAGAAGATATAGTATTAGGTCCTAACGACATTCTCTACGTTGATGTTAAATTCATGCCAACTGAAAAGAGATTGTATCATGCAGAAATTGAGTATATTACAGATTATGGAACAATGATCTCTAATCTCGACGGCGAAGGTATAATCCATCAGATGGTAGTTCGTATCCCCAAAAATGAATATATTGTGGACGAGCCTGGTCAGAAATTCGACTGTGAAGTTATGATTGAGAAACATCCACAAGAGAACAAG
>CAYQTZ010000066.1:2980-10592 GCA_964420565.1 uncultured Hyphomicrobiales bacterium | reverse complement strand
AGATGGCTTGGCGGCTTCTTTAGATGGCAAGCAATATTTCAGACAAAAAATGTCAGCACCAGAAGAAGAAGCAGAACAATTAGGCAGCACTCTCGCAGAAGAATTATTGAAACAAGGAGCAGATTCAGTTTTACATTTATAGATCAAAGGAGAAAATATTATGGATTACTATGATTTCAGAAGATTCCGCAGACTTCGCTACAACCCAATTGTCAGAGAAATGGTCAAAGAAACCAGATTGCATAGAAGCGATCTGATCTATCCACTTTTCGTCATTCATGGCAAGAATATCAAGAACCCGGTAAAATCTATGCCCGGTGTTTTTCAGATGTCAGTAGAGAATATCGTAGAAGAGTGTAAACAATTAGTTGATCTGGGAATTCCTGCCGTCATTCTATTTGGCATTCCCGAAAAGAAAGACCCCACCGGCTCTGATTGCTACAGCGAATCAGGTATCATTCAAACAGCTATACGCGCTATCAAAAAGGAAGTGAAAGACCTTATCATAATCAGCGATATCTGCCTTTGTGAATATACATCTCATGGGCATTGTGGCGTTCTCGACGGAGAAGACATATTGAATGATGAGACTATTGAGATACTTGCCAAGTCAGCCCTTACTCATGTGGAAGCCGGGACAGACATGATAGCTCCATCGGACATGATGGACGGCAGAGTCCTTGCTATCAGAGAGTTACTCGACGATAATGGATACACAAAAATACCAATAATGAGCTATGCGGCAAAATATGCTTCGGGCTTTTATGGTCCGTTCCGCGATGCTGCCGAGGGTGCCCCAAAATTCGGTGACCGCAAATCACACCAGATGGACATAGCAAACCAAAATGAAGCAATCCGCGAGGCAGAGGAAGACCTCATGGAAGGTGCTGATATAATCATGGTCAAGCCAGCCCTCGCTTATCTCGATGTCATATATAGAGTTAAAACTGAGCTCGAAGTGCCTACAGCAGCTTATCAGGTGAGTGGAGAATATTCCATGATCAAAGCTGCCGCCGCTAATGGATGGCTCGACCACGATAAAGTGATGCTCGAAACACTTACAGCTATCAAGCGTGCAGGCGCCGATATGATTCTAACATATTTTGCTAAGGATGTCGCTAAGCTGATATAGAGCTATATAGTTTGGAGACACTATCTTTCTTCGGGACTGTGTTATATCCATCACTCAAGTCAGTTTTTGGGTAAATAAACATCGAACATATTTAAAAAATGATCAACGTCTATATCTTACAATAGCAAAGGTTTACCTCCTTCCTTATCCCAGCCGGTCGGGATAAGGAGGGGCTGGGGAGGGATCAGCTTGATATATCATTCATCTATTGAGTTATGCCCACCACACAGCCTCCTATTCCAAAGTTAAGAAAAGTCAGGAAATATTTATAGCAAAGATATTACACAAACTTGAAGGATTTGCTAACTGGTATTTGTGAGATCAATTAGCATAATCTAAATTATGATTTCTAAGATTTAGGTTTTTTAATCTGTCAAAAAAATTGTATTTTACTGATTAGATAAAAATAATTTTTAATGGTATCCAGAGGAATTTATGGCTCAATATGATAATTTATCCGTATTAATTACTGATGATTCTTTAATAGCCCGCAAAAAGATAAAGGGTTTATTGAAAGAGACAGGTATGAAAATAGCCGAAGCTATAAGTGGGAAAGAAGCATTAGATACTATGGAAGTTGAGAAATTTGACTTACTATTACTCGATCTTCTTATGCCTGAAGTTGATGGTTTCGAGGTACTTCGCAAACTAAAAGAAAGAAACATCAAAATTCCCATTATAATTATTTCAGCAGATATTCAGGAAGCAACTAAGGAGTTATGCTATGAGTTAGGTGCCTTGGAATTCCTTAATAAACCACCATCTAAAACCGAGTTGCTGGATGCTATCGAAAATGTTTTACCAAATGTCAGTAAGGTATAATGATGAAACTAACACCTATTCAATTAGATGCTATAAGAGAAGTCATTAATATAGGAGTAGGCCGGGCAGCAGGAATCCTAAATAAGATGTTCACGTATCGCATGAAATTAGAAGTGCCAACTATAAGCATTCTTAGCGCAGAAGAACTTATCAAAGAAGTTGATGACGGTCTTCATATAAATATATCATCTGTTAATCTATCTTTTAAAGGAGAATTCTCCGGACTGGCTAAACTTATTTTCCCTACTGAAAGCGCTACTAAGTTAGTAAAAGCTTTTACAGAAGAAGATACCGATGATGAAGATATGGACGAAATCCGCGCTGCTACACTTGCTGAGATTGGAAATATTGTGCTGAACTCTTTGATGGGATCTATTGGCAATACACTTTCATTAAGGATAAATTATTCTACCCCAACATATATTGAAGACAGAATAGAACATTTATTAAATATTAAAAAAGCCCAGATAGAACCATATTCTATGCTTGCCAAAACAAAATTTAACGTCGAGGAATTAAATATTTCAGGCAATTTCGTTTTGCTTTTCGAGATTGGTTCTTTAGCAAGTTTCATTGCTTTAATAGATACTCAGATAAAAAGCTACGAGGATAACGAGTAATGGATATATTTAAAAGAGCTCAACTCAGATTCAAACTATTTGATGATATGCCAATCGGAGTTTGTATTATTAATAAAGATTATAAAGTCTTATATTGGAACGATACATTAGAAGACTGGACAAATATCACTAAAGAGCAAATCGTTGGCAAACAGCTAATGGTATATTTCCCCGGTTTCAATACATACAGCTATAGTATATTAATTGAGGGAGTCTTTGAGGGAGGTCCACCAGCTATCTTTTCTTCTCAATTACATAAAAGTTTATTCCCTTCGAAAACATATGACGGAGAGCTAAGAGTTCAGAATACTACTGTAAAAGCAATTCCCGGCGAGAGCCATGATGAATTTTATGCTCTTTTCTCTATTGAAGATGTTACAGGTTTAACCAATAGAATAAGAGATTATAAAACAATGCGGGATCAGGCATTAGAAGAAATTGATCATAGAATTGCTGTAGAAAAAAAGCTCCGCAAATCCGAACAGGAACTTACAGAGCTGAACGCTACCAAAGATAAATTCTTTTCGATCATGGCACACGACCTGAAGAATCCAATAGGTTCTTTTCTAAATCTTTCTGAAATATTATCTACAATGTTTGATGATTTTTCTAAAGAAGAAATGAAGGAGTATCTGGAGGAGATGTATCTTTCGTCCCAGCATTTATTCAAGTTGCTTGAGAATTTACTTGTATGGGCAAGATCTCAAACTGGGAGGATCCAGCTTCATCGCGAGAAATTTGATATTAAATTCATAGTTGATTCTAATTTATCAATAATGAAACTCAACGCTAATAATAAAAATATCAAGCTCATTAATAATGTAAAAGCTGATTCTTTGGTATTTGCCGACGAGAATATGACTAATACCATAATCCGCAATCTGGTGTCTAATGCATTGAAATTTACAGAACCCGGCGGCAGTATTACTCTTAGTTCCAGCGAAGTTGATGGTTTTTATAAAATATCAATTCAAGATACAGGTATGGGTATGGATCAGGATGTAATAGATGGATTATTCAGAATAGATAGCCACTATACGACCAGAGGCACTTCAGACGAGAAAGGTACAGGACTTGGCTTGATATTATGCAAGGAATTTGTCAACAAACAGGGTGGAGATATTATAGTAGAAAGTGTACCAGGCAAAGGAAGCACTTTTAGTTTTACTTTACCTAAAACTAATAAAATCTAAATTTAGATATAACATATCCGCTTACTAATCTGATATAAGAGTAAGTACGCTCCAGTAATCTTTGACTAAATATTTAGAGGCGACATCTTTAATGTCATCTATTGTCAATGATTCAATATTCGTAATTGTTTCCTGCATATCTTCATAATAGCCAAGAGTAAATTCAGATTTGGCAAGTGATTGCATACGGGTTGACATACTTTCCAAAGCCATGATAGTGCTGGATTTTAGCTGTTCTTTTACTCTAAGCATTTCTACTTTAGGAATTCGACTCTCGATTATTTTATTCATTTCCTGGAATATAAGGCGTTCTGCTTTTTTTAGATGTTTCTTTTCCGTGCCTGCATATATGAACATTCCTCCTACATCCGCCATTAATTCAACATTAGAAAATATATTATAAGCAAGTCCATGGTTTTCACGTAATTGCCTGTAAAGCCGTGAACTCATGCCGTCTCCGAGTAATACATTCAGAGCGGCAAGCGGGTATCTTTCATTGGAATCTACTCCGCCTACTCTGCTGAAGATCAGCAAATGAGATTGCTGGAAATTTGCCTGGATGGATTCTCTTCTGGGACTATACGATCCGGGTGTCTGCCTGGTTCTTTGATTACTTTCAAATTTATAATTATCAATCAGTGCCATAATATTTTCTACGGCATGATCGTGATTTATATTTCCCGCTACAGAGAAGATGATATTATCCGGGATATACTGCTCTTTATGAAAATTGAATAACTGAACCGGCGTAATCTTTTCCACATCACTTTCCACCCCGGTGATTGGATGAGCTAAGCCATTACCTTCAAATAAAATATTTTCGCCGAGATCGAATATATATTCTTCGGGGTCATCATAATAAGATTTAATTTCATCAAGAATTATTAGTTTTTCCTTTTCTATCTCTTCGTCAATGAACACAGGGTATAGAGCCACATCTGTTATCAGTTCGAGAGTCTTTTTGAAGTTTGGTTTTAATGCTCTGACGTAAAAGCAGGTTATCTCTTTGGTAGTAAAAGCATTTGTATAAGCACCAAGCCGCTCGAAAAGAGATGCTATCTGGCGGGAAGTGCGTTTGTGAGTATGGCGGTAACCGGCATGCTCAAGGAAATGAGCCAATCCATAAAAACCTTTCCAGTCATCTCTGGAGCCGGTATTGATAGTAATCCCAAGAGCAAAAGAAGAAACTGACGGTACTTCTTCGGTTAATATTTTTATTCCATTGGGAAGTGTAGTCCTTCTAAATTTTATATCAGAGCCAATAGTAGCAAAATTATTAACTTTAAGAGGATATTTCTGTTTATTTTTTGTCGGCATTGATCAAATTCAGCAAATTATTGATAACTGTTTAAATTAAAAGACGAAATTAAGTTAAAAAATTTAGAAAAAATAATTATTTTAGTAAGATTTAGAAATGGGAATTTAAAATTTTTGTATTTGGAGTAATTGAAATGAATAGCAAAAATATATACGCATTGATCCTTGGTTCTTCCAGCGGATTTGGCAAAGCAACCGCCATCGATCTTGCAAAAAAGGGCTATAACATCTTTGGTGTACACTTAGATATGGGTTCTAATAAAAAACTCGCACTGGATTTAGTTGAGCATATCAAGTCTTTCGGTGTGGAATGTACGTTTTTTAACGTAAATGCTGCTGACGACCAGAAAAGAAAAGATGTAATAGATGCTATCAAAGAAGATTTCAGCAGAAAAGAGAACCCGAGATTAAGAGTAGTTCTGCATTCTTTGGCTTTTGGAGCAATCAGACCACTTTTTGACGATGACCATGAGAATATGGTAAACAAAAAGCAGATTGAGATGACTATGGACGTTATGGCTAATAGTCTTGTCTATTGGGTGCAGGATCTTTTCCGTGCAAGGCTGCTTGCCGAAAATTCCAGAATATTTGCTCTTACAAGTGTTGGTTCCGAGCGTGCAATGTCAAATTATGGTACGATTTCTGCCGCAAAAGCTGCTTTGGAAGCATATATTCGCCAAATGGCAGTAGAGCTTGCAAAATATAAAGTAAATGCAAACGCTATTTGTGCGGGTTTGACTGATACGCCTGCATCTCAGAAAATCCCTGGCTTCCCCGGTATGCTGAATCATGCTAAGCAGCATAATCCATACAAACGCAATACTCAGCCCGAGGATGTAGCGCATACTATTTCAATGCTAGCCGACGAGCAGTTTTATTGGATAAACGGACAGGTTATCAAAGTGGATGGAGGCGAAAGTATCCTCAATTTCCTTGAATCGTAATTTTTTTTAACTCATAAATAAAGGTCTGATATGTTTGAATTTGATTTCACTGAAGAACAAGTTATGTTACGCGATATGGTTCGCGATTTTGCTAATGAGGAGCTTAAACCTATAGCTGCAAAAATTGATGATGACGAAAAGATACCTGAGCATATAATTCAAAAAATTGCTGAGCTTGGTATTCTTGGCGCTCCATATCCTGAAGAATACGGTGGCAGTGGTTTCGGCGAAATTGGATATTGTATTATTCAAGAGCAGATAGCCCGCGCTTGTATGTCAACAGCTACCTTTATTGGTGCCCATGTTTCCATTGGCTCTAATGCGATATTTGTTGGCGGCAGCGAAGAGTTAAAACAAAAGTACCTGACACAGCTAACTACAGGGGAAAAAATCGCCGCATTTGCACTTACTGAACAAAATGCCGGTTCCGACGCTTTTAATCTTCGTACCAAAGCTGAACTAGATGGCGACCAATGGGTAATAAACGGTGAGAAACTCTGGATTACCAACGCACCTTTTGCTGATGTGTTCTCTGTCTTTGCCAGAACACGCCGCGGTATTACTGCTTTTGTCGTAGAGAAAGGCATGGAAGGTTTTTCTGTTGGTGCTGACGAAAAGAAAATGGGTATTAAGGGAAGCCGCACAGCTTCACTTACCTTTGATAATGTTCGTGTTCCTAAAGAAAATATGATTGGACGCGAAGGACACGGATTTCTGATAGCTATGAAAACTTTGGATGCAGGACGCTTAGGACTCGGAGCAGCTTGCCTTGGTGGCATGAAAGAACTCCTGGAAATATCCACAAAATTTGCAAAAGAAAGAAAACAATTTAATGAGCCAATATCTAATTTCCAAGGTGTGCAGTTCATGCTGGCAGATATGGCTATCAAGATATACTCTTTGGAATCTATTCTATATAGAACTGCCCGAGATTATGACGCAAAGACAATGATCACCCGCCAGGCAGCCATCGTAAAATATCTCGCTTCCGAGTATGCCACAGAAGTTGCCGATCTGGCTATGCAAGTGCACGGAGGCATGGGTTTCTCGAAAGAAATGCCTATTGAAAGATTCTATCGTGATGCTCGCATTAATAAAATATTTGAAGGCACTAACGAGATACAAAGAATGATCATTTCCCGCGACCTGATAAAGAAAAACGGTAAGTGGGAGTGGTAATAGTTGTTTTTTATAAGATCATAATAAATGGACTCCATCTGTAATAAATGGAGTCCATTTTATTAGTGCTAATCTTCAATCTTAATTAATTCAATCTCAAGGATCAATCCATGATCTCCTGAGAAATTCTCTGATTTTGGTATAGCAAGTTGAGCGGGAATAAATATCTTCCTCTGCTCTGCTCTTTTCATATCAATCATCCCATCCTGCAAGCCAAGCAGTATCTTGGGGTCGCCGTACTCAAATTGCCACATACCATCTACGAATGTATCAATTACTTTCGTGCAATCGTCAAGATAGCCCCTAATATGCACCCACACCCGATCACCTTTATTAATCTTATCTCCCACTCCTTGCCTTATCACTTCATATTCCACTCCGTTAGATACAGTATAGCTATTCTCG
>CAYQTZ010000066.1:0-2970 GCA_964420565.1 uncultured Hyphomicrobiales bacterium | reverse complement strand
ATCAGATAAGTTATTGAATTTTCTAACTTGAATTCAATTGGGACACGTAATTTGCTCATTACAGGTTTCCCATCTTTTGCTGCTGGAGTGAATCTAATATTTCTCATTGCGATCAAAGCACTTTCTTCGAATATTTTATCAGTGCTTTCGATTATTTCGGCATTTAAAACAATACCATATTTATTAATAGTAATTTCAACTATGACTTTCCCTTCGGTTCCTGATATTCTTGCTTCAGGTGGATATATCAATATTTTCTTTAACTCTTCTTCTGAATATGAAGCAATTTGGTCCGGATTATCTAATTCTTTGACATCTTCGTCTTGTGAAGAATAGCCACCATCTTCTTCCATTTCAAGATAATGATGGGAAGAAGCCGCAAGAGATGGATCTAATGCATCAAAAGTGTTTACTCCCTGAGGCATTGAAACAAGTTTTGCAGATGAGATATTAACTCCACCAACAGCATGATCCGATACCCCTTCAGGCATTGGTAGTGGCTGTTTGACTGTCTCTATGGTCTCTCCGTCATTTCTTAATTCATAATCAACAGCAACGAAAGAAGTGAATTCAGTCAAAAGATTGTATTTTAAGCCAAGCTCAATGATCTGCTTTTTGAGACTATCAATACCTGATACCCCATGATAATCTGCCAGCAGCTTTAATTGATACCTTGCCCATAAATACTTAAGTGCTTGGCTGGTATCCGGCTCCATGAATTTTTCGATAGGCACATCTACTTTCAGTTCCTGAGTGCCAGCTATACCTTTGACTATTATCTTCCCCCCTACCCTCGAATCTATCCATTTTCCAAATATCAGGATTGGTCTTTCTGCCATCACATCAGGCACTTTTTTGGGTATAATGTCATAACTGAGAAAACCCTCGGTTTCTATAGTAATATCAGTCATTATCGGAGATTCAATATATTTAATGTATCTATCTGCAATTTCGTCTGCATCTTCGGGTTTGGTTACTACAAAGCTCTCCCCCATTCCAACAGTGCCAATGCCTTCTATGATAGTTCTGTTAACGCTCGAGCCAATACCAAAAGCAAAGAAGCTTGCTTTATCGAGATTATCGCGTATCATATCGTAAGTCTTTGGCTCTACAGAGACGTAACCATCAGTCAATATGCTTACTATCCGCGAATAGCCCTCGGTTTGTGGGAAATTCATAACTCTTTCCAAAGCGGCGAGAAGTTCCGTTGCTCCACCGCCCTGCTGTTTATCAATCAACTTAATTGCCCTTTTGATATTTTCTGGTGTAGCAATCATAGATTCGCAGGACATGAAGTTAGATCCGCCGGCAAATAGCACAATATTGAACATATCATTCGGCGTTAGGTTATTAAGCAGACTTCGCATCATTTTCTTCGATACATCAAGCGGAAATCCATACATCGAACCGGAAACATCTACTACGAAGATATATTCGCGTCGAGTTATATCTTTTGGCTCTACGCGTTTTGGTGGCTGCAGCATTAGCAGGAAGAATTTTTCCTTACCGCTTTCGCTCATCAGCAGCCCTGTCTTGATCTTGTTGCTTGCCAAAGAATAGTGCAGTATAAAATCCTTATTGCCGGAGTATTCCTGACCTTCTTTCAGTGCGGCTTTTACGTGGTCTGGCTCAATTCGCTTTACATCCAGTTCATGGGAAGGCGATTTCAGCTCGGTCAGTGCCATACCTGCTATTATCTCGACATTTATATCAAACTTATAGCTTGGCTCTTCGCCTTCGTGAGTGTAAGGAGTCTCTACAAAATCTTCACTACCGTCTGATTTCTCCTTGGGAGTATTAGAGTATCTGGGACCTACCACTGTCGGGAAAACAAATTCATAGACTCTTTCTTCAGGAACGAGCAATTCTGTATATTTAAGCTCTACAATCAAAGAATCACCGGGCATGATATTAGCTACGTTCATCTGAAATACATTAGGTCGGTGCTGTTCCAGCAACGAAGCGGAATACCCTGCATCTTTTGCATCTTCATATATCTGCCGTGCCTGCTCTTTTTCTTTTATCTCGGCTTTTAGCACCCGATCTTCGATCTTCATTGCCATAGCATATACCGCCGCCCTTGTGGACATCGGGAAGATATAAATCGCCTCGAGAGGTTTTTTTCCTTTATTCTGGTAAACCTGCGTAATAGTAATATCTGCGATAACGCCTCTGATCTTTACATCTGCCGTTGTTGAGTATAGTGGCAGCCGATCTACTTCGGGATCGTCAGATTCTATGAAGAAGTATGGGGAGAGTGTCTGGTCGTTTTTATCTGGTTTTGCTTCATCAGCAAGTGTGTTGCTTGAGCAGATAAGCATAGTACAAAAGAGCATTAAAAGCATATTGATGGTTTTCATGATGGTACTCCCGAATGTTATAATAGTAATCCCTATGATATTGCTTTCTTATTACAAAGAGTCATTGAGTATAAAAAAAGTTACATTTTTTCAAAAATTCGCATTTTTCAATAAAGAAAAAAACAATTGTTAATCTAAAACGTATTTTATTTGTTTATATTTGTATCTCAATAAAAGTGAATTATGAATAAGATCAAACTTATAGAAGAACTAAAGAAACAGGATAGAGCTGTAAGTGCAATTACTACCGACGGTTATTTTCGGATTACAGCTATCCGAAATACTTTTACAGCAAGAGCTGCACAGGAAAAGCATGAGCTTTCGCATATTCCTGCTTATTATTTGGCAAAACATTTGACGGCTGCTTCCCTTATGGCTTCCTTTCTTAAAGGCGAGGAAAGAATAATCATGGAAACTGAAACCAACGGAATGATAAATAAATTATACTCCGAAGCAATTCATGCCGGCGAGATCCGCGGTTATATTAATTATGACGATGCTTTACTTGCAAAAGAATTGGTTTCTGACGAAGGCATCATAGGTATTGGATTGCTGAAAATTCAAAAGATATTATATAATGAATCAGAGCCGTTTACGGGTATATTTGAGC
>CAYQTZ010000065.1:0-10694 GCA_964420565.1 uncultured Hyphomicrobiales bacterium | reverse complement strand
AAAGAAAGTTGATTATACTGTCCTCACCAAGTGGCGGAGGGAAAACAACTGTAGCCCGCCATTTACTGGATACATTCCCCAATTTGAAGTTTTCTATATCAGCAACGACAAGAGCGAAGCGGGTTGGGGAAAATCATGGAAGGGAATATTTTTTCCTGACCAAGCCCGATTTCCGTCATTTGATAGATACTGGCGGTTTGATAGAATGGGAAGAGATATATGGCAACTATTATGGGACACTTAGCTCTGAGATAGATAAAGCTTTAAGCTCTGGAATTTGCTTGCTTTTTGATATTGACGTAAAAGGAGCGATGTCACTCAGGGAGGCATATCCCGAAGACACCTTGCTGATATTTCTGGCTCCCCCGGATATGGAAACAATAATCACTCGCCTTAGAATGCGAGATACAGAAACCAAAGAGCAGATAGAAAGGCGAATAGAAAGAATGAATATGGAAATGGAATATAAAGATAATTTCGACTATATAATTATAAACAACATACTTGAAGATACATTGACAGAAGCAGAAGAAACAGTGGCGAAATATTTGCCAGAATAATATTTTGAAAATTGATGCTAATGCTTTAAATTGCGGTTTCCTGATACCAAAAGTATTAGATAAGTAATTCGGCGTGTGGCGCAGCCCGGTTAGCGCACTACTTTGGGGTAGTAGGGGTCGGCAGTTCAAATCTGCCCACGCCGACCAAACATAACACTTTTATTTGAATGTCATTGCAAGATATCAACTATCATTATATATCGCTATCATAATATATCATCATCATTTTGGAAAACACACAGAAAACACGCATATCAGTCATTTTTTAACTCTCCCCATTGCTCTTTAATGATCATTATTTTTATCCCCTCTTTATCATCATCGTTGATATTGAAGACAGACTGCCGGATAAGATAATAATCTGGATACTCCTCTCCTTCAAGTATAGCCATATTACTTAAATTATCGCCGATCCAAAGTTATGAGATTGACGATATATCTTTTTTGAAATAATTAAAATGTGTTCCGAGTGTTACTATCTGTTTATCTAAAGGATCTTTCTAATCATCCAATGACTTAGAAGTCATCGGATGAATAAAACCAAGCGATAATTGTGAAAAAGTAGCTTGACACGCATTTCTTCGTAAATACCTTATTTTTTCGTTGTGAGGTCAGAAGTTCTCAAGATTGATGATAATTAAGTAAAAAGGACTTATTAAAACTTCTGGTATCAACACAATAAATATAGAAGATTTCCATTAATATAGGCAGATTGAGAAAGATTGAGTAGCATGAGGGTATTTATCACGAAAAATATTAAATTATAATCAATTAATTCTAAATTAACATGATATTAACACGATATTAACATACAAGGTTTAAGTTGGATGTTTTGTTTTATTCACAAAAATTAGAAATGCTTATTGGATGTATTTGAAACAATAGCAACCATGATAGCTGGTATTGGCATATTCTTTACTGGAGTGAAAATTGTCAGCTCCAGCTTAAAGAAAATGGCAAGCAGAAAGTTCCGTTTACTGATGGCGAAATGGACTGGCAATTCATTTCTGCGTGGTTTTTGGGGATTTCTGTCTGGTGCGATTTCGCAGAGCAGTTCTAATACTACCTTCATACTGATAAGTTTAGTTAGCAGTGGAGTATTGACAGTAAGCAGCGGCTTGCCCATAGTAGCATGGTCTTATGTCGGAAATGCTTTATTGATCTTTTTGGTAGCATTCAATATTGAACTCGGAATACTGTTTCTACTTGGTATTACTGGGATAAGCTATGGTTTGTCCCGACACCACGAAAGGCAGAATCTCTTCTCCGCATTGTTTGGAATAAGTTTGCTTTTATATGGTTTTTTCATGCTGAAAGCAGGGGCAAAGCCATTTGCAGAGCTTGATTTTATACAAAATATGATAAGACATAGCGAACACTCCCTGATAATCCCATTCATTATTGGAGCTTTACTTCGCTTCATAGCCCAATCTTCTTCGACAGTTACAATTCTTTTAATGACACTTGCTCACGCCGGCATACTTTCTTTAGAGCAAGTAGCTTTAGGCATATATGGCACTTATATAGGATCCGGACTGACTGTTATATTTTTCTCTACGAATATTAAAGGAACTCCAAAGCAAATATCATTATTTCAGGCATTCTTTGATTTCTTTGGTGCTTCGCTTATGGTATCTCTTTTGATCATAGAGTTATGGGGAGAAATTCCTGTTGTGCTAAGATTTGTTGAAATGCTGAGCACTGATATTGACCAGCAAGTAGCATATATCTTTTTAATTCGACAACTGTTGCCGGCACTATTAATAAGCACTATCACAGCACCAATTTCTGTTCTGCTTAATAAATTAAGCCCTGCTACCGAAGAGGAGGATTACTCAAAATTAAAATATATCTATGATCAGGCAATTTTCGACCCCGAAACGGCTCTCGACCTTATAGAAAAAGAACAGCAAAGAGTGATACAAAGATTTCCAATGATGCTTGATTTTATTAGGTCAAACGCTAAACCAAATGGGAAACTTACTCTGAAAGGACTTAATGATTCTACAATTTCATTGAATGACGAAATAAATAATTTTACAACAAATCTCGTTAATATAAATATTTCCCACACTTCTTCAGAACGATTGCTGAATATACAGAACAGGCAGAGTTTGCTTGAATCATTAAGGGAGAACATATATTCTTTTTCCGTTACAATAACAGATGCTAATCTTAGCAAAGAGCTTTCTCCACTTTTCAATAACATGATAGAATCACTGCACACTATACTGCTAACGATGGCAGATGTTGCTAAAAGCAAAGATAGTATGGATATACGGATCCTGCTTGAGATCACTCAGGACAGAGGTAGAATGATGGAAGAGATCAGGAAAAGCCACATGACCGGAGCCAATGAACTAATGGCAGCAGACAGACCCGTTCTGCTCTTTGTTACTGATCTTTTCCAGAGATCAATATGGATGATCAGGCGATGGACTTTGCATGTAAATAGTTCATTAAATTATAATATCTGATCTTTAAAAAGAAAAGCTACCGGCTTCCAGAATCAGATTGTATCAATCTTGGATTTATTCATCGTATGAATTCTTGCTCATAGGATGAATTAAGACCATTGCAAAATCAAAGAAAATCTCCCTTTTGAAAAAGAGGGAGATTATCCAATTATAGAAATATCAATGGCTTACTTCCTCTCTTACTCGTACTGGAGGACAGGGGAGAGATCAGTTTTTGAACTTTTGCAATGGACTCAAATTACGAAATACCTACGTAGCTAAGCAGCGACCTGTTTGTAGTTAAATCTTATGACGATAATCACATTCCCAAATCGGAGTTTGGGAATGAGTAGGAAAAACAGGGGGGAGGTTAAAATATTATGTATCAATGGCTTACTCCCTCTCTTACTCGTAATGGAGGGATGGGGAGGGATCAGTTTTTGAACTATTGCAATGGCCTTGAATTGTATATGAGTGATCCTTTAGAAGGTTCTCGTTCCCACGGAAGGAATCAAAATTACGATAGCCCCGGCAAAGTAAGCTCGCTTTCTCTCCATTTCATCTTTCCTAATATCAACAATCCGAATGATATTATGAGAGTGATCAATAGAATTATTATGACTACTGGAAGATGCTCCCCAGCACTTGAAATGATTTTATTGCCAATATTTATCAGGATTATTATAAGGAACATCATTGCCATATTCCATCCTTTTGATGCTTCAGATTGTATTTTATCACTGAAAATAAATCCTAAAGCAGGAACAAAAAGGTAAAAATTCAAGCCAAGCAATAAAAATGCGATTACTTCCATTCCTGAGTATGAAAGAATAGATAGCACAGCAAGGTAGAAGATCGAAACTGTAATATAATACTTCATTGAATTAAAAACTACTGACCAGAATACATTATCCAAAAATTCCTCTTTTTCTCGCGAACGGCTCTGCATCCACAAAAAGCTGATTCTATTACGATGATTCAGGAAGTCCGAGATTTGTACAAGAGAGAATATAACGAATGTCATGTATATTATCAGATTTATAAACTCAAATCCGCTTTTACTGAAATTATAGAATTGCCAGATCATTGTCAGAGCATATAAGAATATATAAAATCCGATAACGAATACAGTGCTTGCTGACAGGGTAAATGGACTGAATAAGGAATATTGCATAAGACGTATCTGGTAAAAACGATTATTCTTATTGTCACTGTAATTTTTTATCATTCTGCTTCTTACGAAATTGATCAGTTTTATCTGCCATTTAGAGCCAGTGTCATGGTTTCTACTCCATCCATCATCTGTATGTTTGGCTATATAATCCTTATATATAGATACCCTCAAATAATAGTGATAAAATATAAATGCTATAATGATTATTATTGATATAAATACTAACTCGAACAATGCCTTAGAATCAAATATCGTAAGATCGCTCAATCCCCATATCCTTGGTCCAATATTAAATCCCAACATCTGTAAACCAATTTTCAGTAACCATAAAAGAAATATGAATTGCACTATCTGTTCGCTAAATCTATATGTAGTGATCAGTACTGAGATAACAATAAAGAAAAATACGGCAGTGCTGGTTACAGGAGATATCTCCTTGAATGAAAACCAAATAACCGGAAATAATATAAATGGAATAATGAACATAAAACTCACTGCGATATGGGTCTGTCTGTATTTTGGCATCAGCAAACTCGTTGGGCTCTGAATTACTCTACGAAGATTTAAACCCAGAAAGGAAGACAAACTCACAATTGATACACAGAATAGTATAAATGGAATATTTGCTTCTGTGATAATTTCATCCACATTCACAAAAGAGAAAACAAGTGCGAAGAAGTAAACAAACAGACCTCCCCAAAATAAGAAACCAAGTTCGAATGGCTGCACAAAATATGATCCAATTACTTTTTTTATCGCTTTCATTTTATCATCTCCATAAAAATATCTTCGAGATTCATATTTTCTACGAAAACGGATGCGTTCAGGGATCGTTCAATTTTTTCAATAAGCCCTTCCTCGTAGCCATCTATGGTAACCACTGCATCTTTGGTGTTTCGTTCTATACTTATTATATTCTTAATTGGCAGAACATCCGGCAATGGAACAGGCGAATGTATGTTCAGTTTTACTACTTTTTCTTTAAGCTCGCCGAGATCTCTGCGGAAAAGTATCCTGCCATTTTTTATAAAAGCTATCTCCGCAGCCATTCTTTCCATATCCGAAGTAATATGAGTGGAGAATAGAACAGTTTTTTCCTGTTCGGCATTCAGTTCAATAATTTTCTTTATGAAGGCACGCCTTGCAGATGGATCCAAGCTGGCTACCGGCTCGTCGAGCACATAAAGATCGGGGTCGTGCCCCATCGCCTGAATAATTGCTACTTTCTGCCTTTCGCCTGTTGAAAGTGTGCCAATTTTAGCATAAGGGTCGAGCCCCCACTCATCAATCATTGAGTCTATGATCTTCTCATCCCAATTATCATAAAAGGCACCTGTATATTCCATCAGATCATTTACTTTCATCCAACTAAAGCCAACAATATTTTGGGGTACATAGCCAATTTTATGCTTAGTGGCTACACTCAGGTTCGATGCGGGATCGCCGAAAACAGAGATTTCTCCTTCGTCTGGCTTCGTTAGCCCAAGCATACACTTGATCAGAGTAGTCTTGCCGGCACCGTTGCTGCCGATCATTCCGAGTATCATGCCTTTGTCTAATTCGAGATCAACACTGTTTAAGGCAAGATTTTTACGATATTTTTTGGTAACGCTTTTCATCGAGATTGCTTTCGTGTTCATAGCTTTTCCTCAATATATTTTTCAAAGATGATTTTCAATTTATCTTTTGGGATTGCAAGCTGCTTTGCCTGAGTTAGCAGTTCATTAATTGCAGGTTCTAATATCTTAATTCGCTCATCTATCTCTTCCTGTCCGCCATGCTCATCAGACACTATCATGCCTTTACCGCGCTGTCTTTCCAGAAAGCCGGTTGCCTCGAGCAAACTGTATGCTTTTGAGATGGTCATTGGGTTTACCTGAAAGCGGGAAGCTACGTTTCGAACAGACGGCAGATCATCACCCGGCTGCAAAGTCCCGCTTGCGATCATTCTCTTGACCTGATCAATGATCTGTTTGTATATCGGGATGCCCGAACTTGGGGCAATGTTCAGCAATATCATTTTTTCATTTTGCATATTCATCTCATCCGTTGTCTTAGTGTATTACTAATATAATACACTAATACGACAATTGCAAGAAATATTTTTAAATTCAAAGTTTTTTTCTTAAATTATGATTAATATTGATATATCTGAACATATTGAACTAAATATAGGAATAATATTTTTATGAGTGATTTTAAAAAGATATTAGTAGCAGAAGATGAGCTTACAAATTCAATACTATTAAAAAGATTACTAAGCAAAGCCGGCTATTCCGTAATCGTATCCCATAATGGTGCCGATGCCTTGAAGCATCTGGAAAAAGAAACCTTTGACGCTCTACTTACCGATTGGATGATGCCAAATATGGATGGTATTGAATTAATACGTAGAGTCAGGGAAAAAGTGCGTCCATTGCCGCTGATAATTATGATAACAGCATTAGTTTCAGAGGGAGCTAAATCCTATGCCCTCGAATCAGGTGCAGACGATTATATCGCTAAGCCAATTGATGTAGATGAGTTGCTTACAAGAGTGAAGGACGGACTTGACAAAAAGCAACAAACTGAACCAGTAAGGACTACTACAGTCATCCAGAAAGATATTGACGTTACGCCACCTTTCATCGGTGTCGGCGTTTGTACAAGTACTGGCGGGCCGCCTACCTTATTAGAGATCTTTAAGAATATTGACGAGCGAACAAATGCTGCGTTTTTCGTAGTGCAGCATGGTCCGCCGTGGATGCTTGAGACTTTCTCGCAAAGATTGCAAAGAGAATCAAAATTAAAAGTAATACTCGGAAGTAACGGTATCCAAACGGAACCCGGCAATATTTACCTTGCCCCCGGCGATAAGCACATGAGAATAGAAAAGGATACTATGAAACTAATGCTTGACGACGGCCCCAAAGAAAATTTTGTTCGCCCTGCTGCCGATCCGCTTTTCCGCAGTATATCCGATGCTTTTGGCAAATATTCATTTGGTGTTGTGCTAACAGGATTGGGCAGAGATGGCGCTCAGGGTTCTGCACAGATCAGTTCTGCAGGTGGCACTGTGATCATTCAGGATCCGGAAACTGCAGTTGCACCGTCTATGCCAAGGACTGCGATCAACTCTGTTGGCAGACATAAATTAATGCCTTTATCTGATATTGCAAAAGCGCTTTCGGAACTGATATTTCCAGTAGCTGCTTCGCTGAGGAAGATTAATAACTCTAAATAAAGAATCAAATAATTAAGCTGGATTACAAAGGCAAATTATTCGCCGGTAATCCAGATTTTAAATGATGCAAGGCGTTCGAAGCCTAACTATTGCTTCTACTTCGTTAGGCGGCAGTAGTATTAATTCGAACTTTATGCGGCTTTTGGAATATGCTGTCATAGCAATTATTGCACTCTCAGAAACTATCATTTTTCTGTTAATCCTGAAAAACAAACCAGGACCAACGCTCTGCTCGATCTTGTCAAGAGCGGAAGCAAAATAAAATCCCACTCTTGCAGTTTTTGGGGGTTCGGGAGTGTTGGAAATACTAAGGACTAATATGCAATTTCAATTTGACATAAAAGAAGTAACCAGAACCCAAATGCTTACCAACTTAATCAATTAAAAAAAATAGAAGACTATTCTTCTGTATTGCGATAGCCTTATGCTACGAATAAGAAATTAGAAATATTCAGAAAAAAAAAGTATATTGCTTATGATAAAGAATTTATGAGTTAATTTGCAAATGATAAATGAAACTTCAAACTTTAATTATTGTTATTTTTCTGTTAGGATTAAATCTAACCACATACTCACAAGAATTCAATAAAAACATTGACAAAGATTCCCTTTATCAATTAATTTTAAAGGACATCCCGGAAGAATTTCGTGATGAATTCATAAGGACATATCAGGAAGGAAATGAAGAGTCCAAAGAATTCCTTTTATTTATACTTTCGATGCCGAGAAGTAGCAAAAAGGAACTTATTGAGAACTATGAAAAACATTTTGTTGAAATAGAGAAACTCAGAATAAAATACTCAAAACTGGTTCCCGACAGTTTGATTGTTTTTATTGAATTCACGCCGGAAAATAATATCATTAGCACACCTGAAAGTATTGATTTGAATATTTATCGAAGGGGAACAAATGGTAGAAGTTCACTTATTCAACAAGAATGGAATCTGAGAAAAAACTCTGAGAAACTATCTGAAATGCTTCATATTATTGGTTGGACTGAAGAAACGTTAACTAAAATCAAAGAATTATTAGACTCGGCGAATTGTGTTTCCATAGAAAACGGGAACATTACTTCAATTGGTTTTGCAAGAAGCGGATTGGGTAAATACTATTATTCAGTATTTAACCACAATCTTTCGATAAATGAAATTGATAAGTATAATAACGGCTGTACTTATATTTTTTATAAGGACCATATTGTTTTGGAATATAGCGGTGGAGCTGTTGGACCACAGTGTTTCCCTGACGAATAAAATACATTTGATAACAATATCATTTTAGATGGCGTAGCCCAATTATTAGAGTATATATCGCTTGTAAGTCAAGTATAGATAGGATATGCTGATAATTTTAAAATAAAATATTTTTTTGTATATTTGTTTTAATAAATCGTTTTCAATAATAATAAAAAATTAAATGGGAAAGAAACTAACAGTATTCATGATTGACGGAACCGCTTATGGTCCAAGACTTAGTGAAATTGGTAATTGGGTTGGGAAAGCTATTTACAGTCCCAGGTCATCAATCAATAAAATCATAAATCGTTCAGAGTTTAATAATCCAGGAATATACTGTCTAAAAGGTGATCCAACTGATGAAGCATTTGATGAAAAAATATATATTGGTGAAGCAGAAAATATAAAAACAAGACTTAAGCAACACCTAAGCGATCCAAACAAAGATTTTAAGGAATTAATATTCTTTGTGAGTAAGGACGAGCTTCTGACCAAAACTCAAATTAGATATTTAGAATCAAGACTTGTCCAACTTGCTATAGAAGCAAAAACGGCTCAAATAGACAATGGGAATTCACCAAGTTTACCAACTCTTCATGAAGCAGATATTTCTGACATGGAATATTTTCTTGAACAAATCAAGCTTATACTTCCTGTAATGGGTTTTAATTTCTTGATTTCTTCCACAGTAACTCAAAAAGAACTCGCTGAATCTGAAATGAAAAATGAAGTTCATGAGACATATTTTATTAAATCAAATGATTTAAATGCAACAATGAAAGAAACTGACCACGGATATATCGTTGCTAAAGGAAGCGAAGCCAAAAAGGCACTATCTAACTCCTGCCCAGAAACATACAGAAACATGAGAAGAAAACTATTAGAGACTAAAATATTAATAGACGGTGGCGACAAATTGATTTTTGATAAAGACGCAGTATTTAGTAGTTCTAGTGCTGCTTCGAATATAATATTAGGAAGAAGCTCAAATGGATTTACAGAATGGATCAACAAAAGTGGTTTGACATTTAAAAAAGTGCAAGAAAAAATAAATAACTGATACCAACAAGCGGCAAAGCGAATAAGGATTTCGGCGGTTTTAGAAGGCTTGTAGCAAATAAATCTAAAATCTTATACCACTTTAGTTGCCAATTAATAAAATGAAGTAAATAGCCACAATACCAGACAATAATCAATAAGCAGTTAATAGGTGATGGATAATGAAGTGGTTTTAAGACAGCTTCAGATCATAGAATAATTAATAATAACAAACTCACATAATAGGATTATCTTTGTATTATGAACAAATGGACAAAACTAAGCATTGAATACGCAAATCAAACAAAGAAAGAAAAACATGGAATTTCTAAAACCATTTAGATTAATATCAGTTCTTAATCGCAAAAAGGAAGACCCCAGTAAATTTATTTTTACTGGAGATACGAATATTGATGAAATTGATATCCAGCTTTTTGAATACAATAAAGAAGAATGCATTGAAAGTAAAAGAGTTTCTATTGAGAGCATCAAGAAGTTTGAAAGCAATGGAAACAAATATTGGTTAAATATCTATGGATTAGATAATACTGAAATCGTTGCATCAATTTGTGAAAAACAGGGCATTCACAATTTAGTGATTCAAGACATTCTGGACGTTAACCAAAGACCCAAATTTCAGGAATATGATAATTTTTCTTTTTTGACTTTAAAATCAATTGTTCCTTCTGAAAATGAGATGATAACAGAGCAAATCAGTTTTGTCCTTGGTGCAAACTTTTTAATCTCTTTTCAAGAAAGAAAAGCTGATTTCTTTGAACATTTAAGAAACTGGTTAAGGGAAGACAAAGGAATTCTTAGAGAACGTGGTACTGACTACTTACTATACACTATGCTTGAATCAATTTTAGACAATTATTTTAAGACCTTAAGCAAGCTGGACGAAGAAATTGATAATTTTAGCTTCACTGACACAAATAAAGAACCATCCCCCAATGCCTTAGCAATAATAGAAAACCATAAGAAATTTGTTCATTTCATCAAAAAATC
>CAYQTZ010000064.1:0-10738 GCA_964420565.1 uncultured Hyphomicrobiales bacterium | reverse complement strand
ACCCGCTTCCTGAGCGGAGTCGAAGGAAACGGCTGAATCAATAAAAATAAAAGCCCCACACCCGAAGATGCAGAGCCATACATCACAAATGGCAATATAAGCATTCTTCGGGAAAAGGTCAAATATAAAATGTTTTATTACCAATTTTTCGGAGGTTGTTATGACAGCTCTAATTGTTTAAAAGGGAGTACGATATTGTAATACTCCCAAAACGCTTTTGCAATTTTGAATAATTTAGATGTTTGACTTATTAATGAGAGAAAAAAAATGAAGAAGATTATTGGAATTATATTGGTTATTATAACATTTTTTGCATTTTCAAATAGCAGTTTTGGTCAAGAACCAGATTGTGATGATTGTCCTCCTGGATATACTCATTTTGTGAAGAACTTTCCTAATTTCCCGGGAGGTCCAATTGATGTTGATTTTTGTGTTGATTGTTCTCCAACAAACCCCTATATGGATATCGTTGTTTACGTTAATTGTATTAGAGGATATACAGGAGCGGATATAACAGATGCAATAGATTACATACAAGCAAGAATAGGTCCAAGTTATTCTGAATTCTGTACTGGTGCTTGGATTCCCTGTTCTCAAGGTACAGTTACAATGGAATCTTGGATGCCTTTGTGTTTTTACGAAGATGATCAAACTCCAAATACTTATCATTTTTGCAATAGTTCTTATTGTGTTCATTCTTATGAAGTTTGTACAGATGAGTATGGAAATGTAGTTTCTACTCCAACAGGTGTTAGGGTAGAAGGAACTTTAGGATGTTCTGATAAACTTTGGTATGAGGCAGTTCCTGGAGAATGTTTCAGAACAGAATATTGTGATTGATATTTAATGAATAATAGGAGTAAGAAGTTTATTACTCCTATATTATTATTTTAATATATTGGGTGAAATATGAAGTCTTTCAAATATTTATTTGTTTTGCTTTTGCTGTTTTTTTCTCACTATTTTTCTGCTTCTTCCAACCTGAAGATGAAACCTATAGATTATGATTTTAATGGTGTTGTAATCTCTGATAAAAACGTTATCGCTTATTCAGATGCAGGATATTGCATGATAACAACCGATAAAGGCAATACATGGATGGAAAAAGAAGTATATGATTATGGTAGTATTCAAAGCTTGATTGATAAAGATGATGCATTATGGGGAGTGATGGATATTGGAGTTTTTCTAAAATCAACTAATAACGGTATCTCTTTTGAAACACATTCTTTTGAGATTGAAAAAGGCGATACTTGTTTTACTCTTGCTGTCAGCGACAACAATCTTTTTGTTCGGACTAAAAACAAAATATTGAAATACGATAAGCAATACAACCTGCTTGCAGAGTTTGATGATCCTATAATTAAATGCGACACAATGGCACAGGAATTATATAAAATTTATATTTCTCCTTTTAAGTATATGACGTACATTGAGAATAATCTCCTCGTTTCTGTAAGCAAACAGCCATATAATGGGACTGGTTATAATAATGGAAATGGAGATATATTAGTTCTTGATAATGATCTTAAAGTTCTTGACACAATTGATCTAATAGAGAAAGTACAATCTGTGATGAATAAGAGATCTGTTGATTTTACTAAATACAGAGATTTTTACGGACATGAATTAAATACAGCTTTTGAATATAAAGATGGATATGTGTTTATCATTAAATCCTTGCCCTTCTTCGTTGATAAAACCTTTTCGGATTGGGATTATTTCTTCAAGGATTCAGATATAGGCAGGTATTATCATGCCCCAAATACAAGGTTTAATTTTGTTCCCTGTGATATTAGAAATGACAAATACTACTGTGCTTATAACGATGTAAATAAAAGCATATATTATATAAAGAATTTTTATGGTAAAGGTACATTTTTTTCAACAAAGGGTATTTGCAGGTATAATGAAGAGATTGATTCACTCGGAATATTGGGAGAACTATTTGATAATTCATATTATACATCTCAAGCTGTTGGAATGAGTCGAATGGATGCAATAACATTTTCTCTTAGAACAAAAAATATGGTCGTTCTGGATGATTCTTTTGTTGTTTTTGCCGGCTTGAATAAAACAATATTACAGAGTAAAGAACTGGGGAAAAACTGGGAGTTAGTCTCTCACATTAACAACCCATGGAAGATCCTTAGTATATCAAATGATTCAACATTTTACTATCTTGAACTATTTTACAAGCAAATAATAAGAACAATAGACGGAGGGAAGACGCTATTACCTGTTGAGGTAGATACTCTCGAGCATTATCCTTACTTTCAGGATCTTGATTACTCAGAGTTCATTTTTACAATGGACGAAGAAGGCAGAGGGATCTTTACATGTAAATTCAATGGCGGAAATGTAATTTATACAACTATACCGGAATTAGCTTACACAGAGGACTTTGGGAGAACCTATAAATGGAAGCATTGTGATAGTATGAGATTATCCTTTACAACATCCTTAAGCAACATAATTGACTTTGAAAAAAAATGGATCCTTGCATTAAATTATAGGAACAATGACAGCACGCGTATAGTATGTTATACGAAAGACACTTTCGAATATGAGCATATTTCAACTGATACTACTATGATCATTCACCATATACTCGCAGATGATCCACAAAATTTCTTTGTATTTGCAGATGTATTCGATGATGAGGATCAAACTTATGAAGTAAGAAAAACAGAAGATGGCAGTAAAAAATGGCAGACAGTTTGTACCATTAACCACCCAGTCAATAGTCTGCATCACTATACTCACAGCAAGGATTCTATTTTTATATCAACCATTAATCCAAATAGAGTATATCTTTTTGATAGAAACAGGAACACGATTGATACTTTATTTAGAGATGACGACACTAAATACAGAAATCTCCAATTGTTATGCATATCAGATCACTTTTTCATAATCGGAGATAGCACTATATATAAAAACACTAATAGAAATGATTTGTCGCAATGGCAGAAGGAAGAATGGGAATATGGAACTCCCCTCTTTGTTGCGTGCAAATTTATAAAAGGAAACATGGTGTTAGTAGAAATGGGTGATGAGAAGCATCCCATAAGGCAGTATAAACTTACAATAGATCAGCCGACTTCTGTTTCCGAGAGCGTGGAATTTAAAGAGACTGCCCATTTTTATGCCGCACGTCCTTACCCTTTACCCGCTAAGAACTCAGTACGCTCAAAAGTATTTTGGGATTCTGATTATAGAATTGAGAATGCATGGATCAGGATTTACGACATTCTCGGACAAGAAGTAAGTACAAAGGATATGATAAAAGTAGAGAATATTGAATCGTATTCAGCCGAAGTAGTGTGGGACTGCTCGCAAATGAACCCCGGTATATATTTCATTGTTCTCGATTATCATGGACAAACAAAAACGATACCAGTGGTTGTGGGGAGGTAGCTTTATGCTATCGGATATTGTCTGATAAAAGGTGGAAGTGAGAAAGTTTGTGGTTATTTAGCTTTCAGCGCTTTGTAGGAATCACGCATGCGTGTTCACGACGGTTATGGGAGCTTGGGGTTGGCAAGACAAAAAATAAGATGATCCAAGTCCAACTTGGACTGAAATATTCCTTACCAAATCGGAATTTGGTAAGGAGGGAAATGCCTTCAGTTCTCATTCCCAAACTTTGCTTCACCTCCAGTTCTCATTCCCAAACTCCGATTTGGGAATGCACTTTTCACAATAAGTTACACTTATTCTCTTCCCAATTCCTAATTTCCCCAGCCCCCAAAAAAAAGGGTGTTTATGAAAAAAATATCATTCATCCGATGCTTTCCAGACATCGGATGAATAGAATTATGTGATAATTATTCCACAGGTGCAAATTCCATAAAGTCCATTTCAACCATCGGCATCGGAATACCAATGTTTTTCATTACATATATTAGTCCCGCAAGCTCTTTGGTCTCTTGCTTGACATCAAAGCCGAGAAAATTACCAAATAGAGCACCGAAATCAAATAGTGGAGGTGTAGGATATTCGTCATAGGTTACTAACTCATCCTCATCTAAGCCAGCTCTGACTTTGGCGATCTTTATGGCATCGCCTAATGACCCGATCTTATCTACAAGCCCGTTTTCCAAAGCATCTTTGCCTGTCCAGACTCTTCCCTGGGCTAATTCTTTTACTTTTTCAACGTCCATACCTCTGGAAGATGCCACTAATGTAACGAAGTCATCATATCCAACTGATATCCTGCTTTTCAACTGCGTTAATTCATCCTCAGTGAAGTTTCGTAATGGCAATCCTATTGGAATAATTGGTAGTGTCCATCTCGTCCCCAGATCTGAGTATTTACCGCGTTTCAGTACAGTAGTTGATATGCCAAGAGAATCCTGCATGCCCTTGTCGTATATCCATGAGGCAATTACGCCTATAGAGCCGGTGATTGTAACCGGGGTTGAAACTAACTCATCAGCTCCCATCGTAAGCCAGTATCCGCCTGATGCAGCAAGCATTCCCTGAGATACTATTACTGGCTTTTTGCCTTTGTTTTCACGAAGGACTTTTGAGATCAGATCACTGGCTAAGGCATCGCCACCGGGAGAGTCCACACGCAGAACTATTGCTTTTACACTGCCATCATCGAAAGCATCCGTTAAAGCTTCTTCTAATTCTCTTGCTTTGATACCTGTTTCTGTGGCGCATATACCAATGGCATATACTATTGCTATGTGGTCTGATGGCTCGCTCCATCTGTCATCTGTTGGTGGTGGTTGCTTGCGGAAACTTTCCTGTGAAATGAATCCATCAAAATCGGAGTCAATTTCTTCCATAATATCTTCTGCCTCTGAATATCTGCCAAAGCGATCTACAAGTTTTTTATCTTTTAGTTCATCTTTCATGTAAAAGAGATTTTCATCAACTAATTTATCAAAATCTGCGGGGGAAATACCTCTTGATTTTGAAACTTCTTCTCTTGTAGTCTCATACCAGGAATCTATCAATCTTTGGCGTTGCTCGCGGTCTCCCTCGGACATGGAATCCCGGGAATAGCTTTCAGCAGCAGATTTGTATTTGAAGAGACGAATTTCCTCGAAGCCGATATCCGCGTTGTCTAATAATTCTTTGTAATAGCTTCTGCTTAGTGAATAACCTTCTAGCATGATCATTCCCATTTCATCAATTATTATTTCATCGGCTATCGAAGCGAGCAGATAATCTGTAATAGTCCATCTTTCTCCAAAGATATATACTTTTTTGCCGCTGCGTTTGAACTCTTCGAGCATTTTGCGGATTTCCCATTTCATTGCTACTGAAGCGGTGAGACCAGAAGTATTTACAAGGATGCCTTTGATCTGTGCGTTTTCTTTTGCCCATTGTATTTCTTCGTAGATGCTCATTAAGGTTTGCTTGCTGCTGAATAATGCTTTCTGATAAGCAATGCTTTTTGTAAGATTCAATTTATAATACAGGTTTCCAGGGAATATTTTGTCAAGTACAGTTCTATCTAAAGCTCCTGCTCTGAGAGTAACAGTATTTGAGGCAATTTCCTGATCAGAGTTCAGTGTGGTTATACCACCAATACCAGTAACTCCAAAACTTACGTCAAATCCCAAAGTAATAGTTTCATTACTGAAATATCTGCCATTCAATCTTATACCATCGAGGAATTCCCACGAGATACCGGCGCTCCAGTTGGCATCTTCCAATCTCTGGTGGTTGAACATTCCTGCGTCGGCATAAATTGTCAATGGATAGTTATAAATAGGCCTTACACCTAACTCAACAACAGATTCAAATTCATTGTTGTAAGATAGACCAACAGTCTGGTGGAAGCCGAAGGACAAGTAGGGGATAGGCCTGGAAATAAATCCCCAGTTGATTATGCTGCTACGTTCAAAGAATCTATCATCTCCGCTTGACCAGCCATAGCCAATACCCATACCGAACATTTCAGATCCGAAAGAGTAATTGTATCGCCAGTCCTGAACACTTTTATCACCAATGGAATTGCTTATAAAAGAAAATCCCATATAGGGAGAGCCGCTAAAAACACCAGTCCTGTCAACTCTTGAGAAATTTTTGTCTCCAGTTAGAGAAAGCATGAAATCAGGAGCATTCAAAAAGTTAGTACTTGCAGGATTTTCGAATCCATATAATCCATATTTGAAAGCTCCCGGTGCTGCCTGCTGCATGTTTCCGAGTTCGTAATATGAAAGGAAATGTCTTTGGGAGCTTGCTAATGTTATTGTCAAGAAGATCAATAAGAAGGAAATTTTAATTAATTTCATAGCTATCCTTAAAATGTTTTCAAAATATTTATTTTTTGTAAATTTACGTAGATTTTGTGAAAATGTTACTATATTTCAAGACGCCAGACGAATTTACTGAGAATGGCTGTGTTTTTGAGAGTGATCTTATTCTCAGTTCCAAAATTCTGGTTTATCACAAAATAAAAGTCGCTTCCAACGACGGGTATCCAATGAAGTCGGAAATTCATGATCACCATATTCATCTCATTGTTCCATTGGGCATATAATGTAGTATAAAGTTTTGGGTTGAATGAAACTTCCAGACTGCTGCCAAATTCTTCTATCTGAAATAATTTATCGGCATGGTCAATCCAGTTTTTTGTGAAATCCATTGAAAAATTCATATAGCGGTTTAAATTCCAGAAAAAATTGCTATATACATAGGTTACACCTTTATTGAATTTATGTCCAGTGCCAGTTGAGAACCTGCCTCCAATACGTCTGCCTTCGTAAGTCCATGCTTCCATATAGTAAAAGTCATCCCAGTATCTCCCATTATCAATTATCAAGCCGTCAACGATTTGAAATGGCTGATCAACTCTCTCAAATAATCTTTCTACAGCAATTTCAAATCCATCTCCTGATTCTAAAATAAAGCCAAAAGGCTTGATCTGATAATAACCAGACTCAAGATCGCCGGTATCTTCAGAATAATATAAAGCAACATCCAATAATTCAAATGTCAGTCTTTGAACATAGGGGATGAAACTTATCCTCGGCTTGTAATTAACTTCTATATGAGCATTATTATAATTTTTTCTCCTAAGAAAGCCAATGCCGGGGTTAAAATCTTTTTGTATCGAAGAGACTGAACTGTAAATACTGAACAGATCATTTGGATAGTTCAAATAAGCAAGGTATGATAGATTCTTCTTGCCATTGATCTTAGAATCCTGGGATTGAATGATCTTTGCTCCTGCGGCAATATTTTTATCTCCAAAAAGCTCTGAACTGAAATAATTGAAATCGAGCCCATAAGCATAATTATAATTATCTTTATCATTTCTTGCGGTGAATATCATTCCAATATTCGATTTTTCGAGAATATCCTGCCTAAGTCTTAGAACAGAATAGTTAGTAGAGTGAATATCGCCTTTGTTTGCAGTCTGGATGGATAATGCTCCAATGCTAGTGCCGCCAGTTTTCCCTGTAACTCTGGCGCCTGCAAGAATAGGTATTTGTATGCCGTCGCTTATTCCTATCCTTCTGCTATAGAACATTCTGGCATTGTCAATATTAAAGCCAAAGAAATTATAACCTTCGAGGAAAAAATCTCTCTTTTCGGGATAATATAGAGAAAAGCGATTCATATTTATCTGAGCCCGATCGCTTTCAATCTGAGCAAAATCAGTATTAGCAGTAATATTCAGTTTTATTGTAGGTGTAATTAGATAATTGGCGTCAGCCCCAACTTTCACTGATATCCGATCAGAACCATTAACTTTTTCGAGACCTACAGTAGCATAAGGTTTTATTTCAATGAGGTCTTTATTGCTGATATTTTCAAGCCCTACCAGCGTGCCTGCATGAGAAACGTGCTCGAAGTCATAATCCTGCGACCATCCCTGCCAGAATGCCTGCTCGCGTTTGCGGCGAATATTTCGCTCTAAGTTAATTCCCCATGTATGAGAGTCCATATCCTTGAACTTCAGGGTTGAGAAAGGTATTACGATCTCGCCGAACCATCCCTCTTCGTTAATAACAGTTTCGGCATCCCAGACACCGTTCCAGTCAATATTGAATCCCTTGCCCTCGTCTAAAATCATTACGTCGCTTCTTGCTCCGTTTGGGTTTATGACGAAAACATATCCGTTACGTTTGTCATAGAATGTATCGAAAATAACTTCGAAATTATCATCTAACCAATAGTGGAAATCTCGTTTCATGTATTTTGCTGTGATCTTATCCGGCTCGGAGTCATAGCACCAGCAAGCGATATAGATGTTATGGTCATCATAAAGCAAAGCGGCTTTGGTGAGTTCAGTAGTTGGCTCGCCTTCGTTAAGCTCGCGCTGAGTAAAGTTAGTAATTATCTGAGCTTGCTGCCAAAATGGTTCATCGGGCATACCGTCAAGTATTATAGGCATATCAGATCTCATAGCTACAATAGTGTCTGGCTTAGATACCTGAGCATTCAAAGAAATATACCCAGATAAAAACATGAAGAATAGCGTGGAAAGTTTATAAAGATAAAAATTAAACATAATTGATAAAAAAATTTGTATAAAAGAATTTAAATTGAATTATAAACCATTGAATACAAATTAAAGAAAAATATATTACAAAAAAATGAAATAATAATCAAAATAGTGCGTTTACATTAATTCTATAATAGTTAGAAGAACAATATAGAATGTTTTTGAAAAATGGGGTGCTGGCATAAATTATTATTATGACAGTAATTTATAGCTGAAAGCGAAAAAAAGAAAAATTATTTTAAAAATTGTTTTGCAATTAATCAAAAAAATTTCTAATTTTGTAAGCTCTAAAATGGGGGCAGGTACCGAAGCGGTCAAACGGGGCAGACTGTAAATCTGCTGGGTACATCCCTACGGAGGTTCGAACCCTTCCCTGCCCACACCAAATAAACGCGGGAGTAGCTCAGTTGGTAGAGCATCAGCCTTCCAAGCTGAGGGTCGCGGGTTCGAGTCTCGTCTCCCGCTCAGTTATTGAAAAGTAAAACGGCTGGCTCTGTGAACTGACAGAAAATTTTTTGAAAGAAAGCAAGGAGCCGGGCGAATTTTTTTCATTTTGCGGGAGTAGCTCAGCTGGTAGAGCATCAGCTTCCCAAGCTGAGGGCCGCGGGTTCGAGTCCCGTTTCCCGCTCCGAGTAGCAGCTTAGAAGTTGCTGATGTAGCTCAGCTGGTAGAGCACATCCTTGGTAAGGATGAGGTCACCGGTTCAAGTCCGGTCATCAGCTCGAAATGTTCTTTAACATTGTCAAACAGGGGAGTAGCTCAATTGGCAGAGCGACGGTCTCCAAAACCGTAGGCTGCGGGTTCAATTCCTGTCTCCCCTGCAAATAAATATTTATTAAACATTAAATTTTTCGGATGCTTTATGGTAGGCAAAATAAAAGACTATATTAATGACGTAACCAAGGAAATGAAAAAAGTTTCCTGGCCCACACGTGAACAGTTGCGTGAATCTACTATTGTTGTGCTGGTAACAACCATCATAATAACGGCTTTTGTTTATGTTGTTGACCTTGTAATGAGTACTTTGGTTAAAGGATTGTTCGTATAATTATGGATGTAAAATCAAATACTGACGACGGCGGACTCGAATTCAGATGGTATGCCCTCAGAACCTTTACCGGCCATGAGGAAAAAGTAAAACTAACCATAGAATCCGAAATGAAGCGTTTGGATCTCGATGATAAACTTAATGAGATTATCATACCTCAGGAAACTGTCTTTGAGGTAAGAGGTGGCAAGCGTAGAACACGTATTAAAAACTTTTTGCCGGGGTATATCGTAATAAGCGTTAAGCTCGACAAAAAAGTAAAAGATGTGATATCAAATCTTCCCTCCGTGGTTAGTTTTGTTGGTACCAAATCCAAGCCCGCAGCATTACAGAAAAATGAAGTGGATAGGATCATAGGTAGAGTCGAAGAGCGAAAAAGCGTCGAAACTATTGAAACAAATTTTGCTATTGGCGATCCTATTAAAGTAATTGACGGACCTTTCACTAATTTTAATGGTACAGTAAAAGAAGTCAATTACGAAAAGCAAAAAATGAAGGTGGAAGTTGGCATACTCGGGCGTAAAACACCTGTAGAACTTGATTTCCGTCAGGTAGAGCTCGAGAATCATTGATCAAAAAATAGATAGACATTATTTAATAATTTGCAAGAGATAAGTTAAAATGGCGAAAAAAGTAGCAGGCAAATTCAAGTTACAATTACCGGGAGGTGAAGCTTCGATGGCTCCGCCGGTGGGACCGGCATTTGGCCAGCGCGGTTTAAACGGCATGGAATTCGTAAAGCAATTCAATGCAAAGACTTCAAAAGAAAAAGGGATGATATTCCCGGCAGAGGTAACGTTCTATGTGGACAAATCCTTTACATTTGTTGTAAAGTCTCCGCCGGCATCGGTCCTGCTGAAGAAAGCTGCTAAGCTCAAGAAAGGGTCCCCGGAATCCAACAAGACCAAAGTAGGTAAAGTTACTCAAAAGCAATGCGAGGAGATCGCTGAATTGAAAATGAATGATCTCAACGCTTATGATGTTGTAATAGGAGCCGAAATGGTCAAAGGTACAGCCCGCAGTATGGGTATTGTTGTAGAAGGATAAATTTTTTGAAATAAGCAGGAACAAACCGATGAAATCAAAAGGTAAAAGATTCGATGCTTTGCTGAAAAACTTTCAGTTTGGTAAGGAATATACTTATCAGGAAGCTATTGGAATCGTGAAAAAGAATGCAACAGCAAAATTTGATGAATCATTTGAAGTTGCAATTC
>CAYQTZ010000063.1:0-10761 GCA_964420565.1 uncultured Hyphomicrobiales bacterium | reverse complement strand
TTTGTTTTTATTCTACTCGTTGGTTTGGCTTACGATTGGGCTAAGGGATATATTGATTGGGAAAAACCAAATCCATTAATTCCAAAACTCGATGAGCTTGTGATACCAAGGAAGAAAAAACGGACAGTAAATAATTAATATTTTCAGGATAAGGAAATGGGACTTCTTGATAGATTAGATAATCCTTTTGAAGGTGGCGGCATAGCGATGGGCTACGTCGAAGATATTTTAAACTGGGGTCGTTCAAAATCAGATTGGTATCTGCAATTCGGGCTTGCCTGTTGCGCTATTGAGTTTATGGCTGTAAATGCGGCTCACTTTGATTTTATGCGTTTTGGTACTATCCCCAGAACGAGTCCCCGACAGGCTGATTATATCATTATCTCAGGAACTGTTACTCTTAAAATGGCTGATCGTATCAAAACTTTATACGAGCAAATGGCAGAGCCGAAGTATGTGATCTCTATGGGGTCCTGTGCAAATAGCGGTGGTCCATATTGGAAGCATGGCTATCACGTTTTAAAAGGTGTGGACAGGATAATCCCTGTTGACGTTTATGTGCCCGGATGCCCTCCCCGCCCCGAAGCATTATTAGAGGGGATGATATTGCTCCAGAAAAAAATCAGTATGCAGGATATATTTAATAAAAGGAAGAAATTAAAGCAACAAGGAATTATTATTGATAATCAGGTTGCTGCAGTTTAAATATTTTATTATGATAATTATTATTACCGAGGTGGTATGAAGCCAAATGAAATATATGATAAGTTAAAGGAAGAGTTCGGAGATGAGATAATTGAACTTATCGAAGAAGAGAACTACGATCCTTTTATTAATGTCAAACCGGAAAAGATGACCGATATCTGCCTCTTTCTACGCGATGGCGAAGAGATGGATTTCGATTATCTTATTATGATCACCGGTATGGATCTGGGAGATGATCTTGGAGTGGTTTATCATTTATATTCGTTGGAATATAAACATACTATAGTCCTTAAACTGAAAGTACCCAAAGATAAACCAGATGTTCCGACAGTGGAAAGAGTCTGGCGTTCGGCAGATTGGCATGAACGCGAAGCATGGGATATGTTTGGTATTAATTTTCTCGGGCATCATAATTTGATACGAATACTTTGCCCTTATGATTGGGAGGGCTTTCCTCTTCGCAGGGATTACAAAGAGCCGGAAGAATATCACGGAATGAAAGTGCCATATTAATAGATAATTTATTATTAAGAATTTGAATTAATTTCAGGTTATAGATAGTGAAAGAAAAGAAAAACGTAGATGTAGCTTACAGCTTATTGGAATCGGACAGAATGCGGCTGAACGTAGGTCCGCAGCACCCGTCCACACACGGCGTTTTGCGGCTTGAAGTTGAGCTCGACGGCGAGATAGTAACCGAAGTCGTTCCGCACATCGGCTATCTGCACCGCTGTTTCGAAAAGCATTGTGAGAATATGACATATCCGCAATGTATCCCATTTATTGACCGATTGGATTACATTAGTTCGATGAGCAATGAATTTCCATACGTAATAGGAGTGGAAAAGCTGGCAGGCATAAAAGTGTCTGAGCGTGTAGAGTATATCCGTGTGATAATGGCTGAACTTAACAGAATAGCTAATCATCAGGTTGCTGTCGCTACTTTTGGATTAGATGCCGGAGCATTTACTCCTTTCCTTTATTTATTCCGCGACAGGGAGATAATAATTACAATTTTTGAGAAGGCGAGCGGCGGACGTTTGCTTTATAATTATTTCTGGGTTGGCGGGCTTGCCGCTGATGTGCATCCGACTTTCAAAGAAGATGTGCTTCGTGCTATTAGAATTATCCGCGAAACCAATGCCGAAATAATTGATCTATTAATAGAAAATAAAATTTTTATAGAAAGAACTGCCAATGTAGGCATATTGCCTGCTGATGTGGCTGTAAACTTTGGATGCTCGGGACCAATGTTGCGAGGCTCAGGTGTGCCCTATGATGTACGCAAAGCTGCACCTTATTCCGTCTATGACCGCTTTGATTTCGATATTCCTGTAGGCAAGGGCGAGAAAGGCACTGTGGGCGATAGCTGGGATAGGAATATTGTCAGAATGGACGAAATGGAACAGAGCTGCCGTATAATAGAACAGGCATTAGAGCAAATGCCCAAAGATGGCGATGTGAAAGAAAATGTTCCTACCCGCGTAAAAGTGCCTAAAGGCGAAATTTACGTGAAAGCAGAAAATCCAAAGGGCGAACTTGGCTTTTATATAGTAAGCGAGGGCAAACCCAAACCAGAGCGTTTGCGTGCGAGAGCTACGAGCTTTGTGAATCTTTCTGTTATAAATGAAATATCTAAGGGTTATATGTTTGCTGATCTTATAGTAATATTGGGAAGCATTGATATAGTTCTCGGAGAAGTTGACAGGTAAAATTTGTTACAGCATATATTATATTAAAAAGTATGGAAAACCTGAATTTTGTATATAATCTAATAGGCCAAAACTGGCTGGCGATACTTGTTATTATTGTTTTGCCCTTAGTATTCGTGCTTTTATATGCCCTGCTGGCGATTTTGGGTGAGCTGAAGTTTGCTTCGTTTTTTCAGTAGCGTCTTGGACCTATGAGAACAGGTCCCTGGGGTATAATCCAGCCGATAGCTGAAGTAGTAAAATTATTGCAGAAGGAAGATATAACTCCTACGGCGGCTAATAAGATGCTATTCAATCTTGCTCCATTTCTGATGTTCACTGGTTCTTACGCCGCTTTTGCCGTAATTCCCTTTAGCCAGTACTTTGTACCTTCAGGGATAAATGTCGGGCTTTTCTATTTATTTGCCGTTGGCTCTATCGGAGTTATCGGTTTAGTAATGGGCGGTTGGGCAGCAAACAATAAATATACGATAATTGGAGCAATGCGTTCAGTAGCACAGATAGTCAGTTATGAAATTCCTGCCGGAGCGGCAATACTCTCTATTGCAGCATTAGCAGGGAGTTTGAATATTCAGGAGATAATCTATCAGCAAGGCGGCTGGTTCTGGAACTGGAATATTTTTGGCGGGCCTGGTGGCTTTGAGAAGATATGGGTGATTCCATTCATGGTCGTTTTGTTTGTTATATATTTCTTATCATCCTTAGCAGAGACGAACCGCGTACCTTTCGACATTCCCGAAGGAGAGTCAGAGATAGTAGCTGGTTACCACACTGAGTACAGCGGTATGAAGTTCGCATTTTTCTTTTTCGCAGAATATGCTAATATGTTCATTGTATCAGCTATTACCGTAATACTCTTCTTCGGAGGGTGGAACTCACCATGCGGAGATTTGACAAATGGCTGGTTCGGAGGAGCAGATTGGTGGATCATAATACGTGATGTTTTCTGGTTTGTAATGAAATCATTTGTCTTTGTGTTTGTGCAGATATGGCTTCGCTGGACATTACCCAGATTCCGAGTTGATCAGCTAATGGAATTTGGCTGGAAAGTATTGCTGCCAATTTCCTTTATATGCTTTTTCTTTATAGCATTATGGGCAATGGTAAGATAGTGAGTTAATTTATAATGTTAAAGATTTACCCGGAGGGATACTAAATAGATATGGCTTACTTCGAAAAGAATTGGCTTGGAGTTAAAACGGTGCTGATCGGCATGTGGATCACCTTGAAGCATCTGTTTGCCAGCAACGTTACAGTGCAATATCCCAATGTGCATCCCAGCGTAAAAGCTAGCGATGACAGAATGCCCGATAATGCACGCAACAGGATCTTTATGGAATACGATATGTGCAATGGATGTGGCGGATGCGTTCGCGCCTGCCCCGTACAGTGCATTAATTTAGAAACTGTAAAGACAGTCCCTGATGACAACGTTCCCCCTTTGAAAGACGGAGGAAAACGCGGCTTGTGGGTATTGAATTACGAAATTGATTTTGCCAAGTGTTGCTTTTGCGGACTTTGTATCCCGGCGTGCCCTACTGAGGCAATTAGGATGACTCCCGAGTTTGAGTATTCTTCCTTAGACAGAAACGATTTCTTGTATAGTTTCTCTTCTTTGACTAAAGAATTTGCTGATGAGAAGAAGAAACTTTATGCTAAGTTTGCAGCCGAAAAGAAAAAGAAAGATGCAGAAGCTAAGAAAGCAAAAGCAGCTGCAGCAGCAAAAGAAAAAGCTGCCTCTACGGCAAAATCTGAATAATTTGAAAATTGATTAAAAATTAATAGATGAACAGAAAAATATGGATTTGATCGAAATAGTATTTTATGTGTTTGCCCTGCTGATAGTTAGTTCGGCAATTGTAGTTGCCGTATCAAGAAATATCATGTATGCGGCTTTCGGTCTGATGTTTACATTTTTCGGTGTAGCAGGAATATATGTTTTGCTCAACGCCGATTTCGTAGCCATAACGCAGATCATGGTTTACATAGGTGGTATCCTGATACTGATCATCTTTGGTGTAATCCTGACTACAAATATCGCAGGTGTAGATATACAGGAAGGCCCAATAGGCAGATTCCGTATGATAGCGGCTACTTTTATCACCTTAGTTTTATTTGTAGTTCTCCTGATAATGTATTTGAATGCTCAGTTTATAGTTGGCAGTGCAAGTTTTGGCGAGAGTACTTTAGAAATACTCGGCACGAGTATGATGACGAAGTATCTTCTGCCATTCGAAGTCGCTGCGATATTGCTTTTAGTTGCTTTAGTAGGTGCGGCTTTGATAGCACGCAGGAAATAATTTGAAATTTTTGAAAAAAGAATAAATTAGGATTTAATATGGGTGTCGGTCTAACAGAATACCTTGTTCTCGGGACAATACTTTTTTGCCTTGGCATATTTGCCGTTTTGACGAGAAAGCACGCTATACTTGTTCTTATGGGACTTGAATTGATCCTGAATGCTGCCAATATCAATTTTATAGCTTTTGCCAAATTTGGCGGGCTTAATATTGACGGTCAGGTGGCGGCTTTGTTTGTCATTATTTTGGCTGCTGCCGAGGCGGCTGTGGCGCTTGCCATTGTTTTGAATATTTATCAGCAATGGAAGCATATAAATATTGACGAAATCGACAGATTGAAAGATTAGATTTTATTTTTAAGAAAGTATTTCAATAACATAGAGATAAAGAAAATATATGTCTCCAGATTCAATAATAACTTTAGCGATAATAATCTTGCTCCTGCCTTTGTTGAGTTTTACGATACTCATCTTCTGGGGCAAGCGGCTTGGTAAGGTAAGTTCATATATTGGCTCGACTATACTTGGTATAGATCTATTGTTGTCAATAATTGTAGCATATTCCAAAGTGGCAGTCCACGCAGGGGAGCAGATATTCTCACTTCGCTTTACGTGGTTTGACCTCGGGAGCTTGAGCTTGTTCGGCAAAGAGCTTGCAATCAAGATGGACGTAGGTGTAGCCATAGATAATCTTGCGGCTCTGATGCTGATTGTGGTAACTCTGATCAGCTTCCTGGTGCATTTGTTCTCTATAGAATATATGCACGGCGACAAGAAATTCTCCCGTTATTTTGCTTATCTTGGGCTGTTCTCGTTCTCTATGCTTGGTATAGTAATAGCGAATAACTTTTTCTTTATGTATATATTCTGGGAATTAGTCGGTATCAGTTCATACTTACTGATCGGTTTCTGGTATGAAAAGGATTCTGCCGCTAACGCAGGCAAGAAAGCATTCATTACAAACAGGATAGGCGATCTTGGCTTTTTCATTGGTATAATGATGCTTTACTTCACTTTCGGATCATTCATGTTTGATGATGTATTCGGAGGCTTGAAGGAAGGTACCGTTCCATTCGATAGCGGTGCAATGCTCACTTTGGCAGGTATCTTCATATTTTGTGGTGCTATCGGAAAATCCGCTCAGTTCCCGTTGCACGTGTGGCTTCCCGACGCTATGGAAGGTCCAACGCCTGTCAGCGCCTTGATCCATGCCGCAACTATGGTTGCCGCTGGTGTCTATCTCGTGGCAAGGGTTTTCCCGATGTTCAGCGCCGATGCTTTGATGTTTATTGCTTATATAGGAGCGATCACTGCATTTATGGCGGCAACGATAGCTATTACACAGACAGATTTCAAGAAAGTGCTGGCTTACTCTACTGTCAGTCAGTTAGGATATATGATACTGGCTTTGGGTGTGGGTTCATATACAAATGGTTTCTTCCATTTAGTAACACATGCATGGTTCAAAGCCGCTTTATTCCTTGCATCTGGATCGGTGATCCATGCCATGCACTATTCAATGCACAAAGCACATAATCATTCAATGGATGCACAGGACATTAGAAATATGGGAGGGCTAAGGCATACTATGCCACTTACCTATATTACGTTCCTGTTTGTAACGCTTGCTATATCAGGCGTGCCGCTTACATCAGGTTTCCTCAGCAAGGATGGTATTCTGGCAGGCACTCTTGCATTTGCCAGCTTGAGCGGCGGTGGTATTCACTGGCTCTTGCCTATAGCAGGTTTCGGAGCAGCAGGTATCACAGCATTTTATATGTTTAGACTAACGATACTGGCTTTTCATGGTAAGCCAAAAACGGATATTGCCGCAAAGACTAAAGATAATAACTGGCTGATTAAATTGCCTTTGGTTGTACTTGCAGTTCTTTCATTATGGATATGGTATTCACCAAATCCAATAGATGCCAGTGTTGGTTGGTTCCATCAAGCATTACCACAACCTGAAACTGTGGTGCCGAATTATCAATGGGACTTTTTAGTAATGAATGATCATGCAGGTGATGTCGTGCATGATGGCATAGCTGATGAGCATGGAGGACATCATTATATCAATAAGTTTGAAGAAGCGATACATCATTTCCATTACCCGGCAATGATACTATCATTACTGATAGCTGGAGCTGGTATTTTGTTCTCGTTCCTGATGTATCAGTTCAAGATATTCAATGCTGATAATTGGGAGAAGACCCTACAGCCATTGCACAATTTCTCTTTGAAAAAATGGTATTTCGATGAGATATACCAGGCAGCTCCTATTAACGGAACTGTCGGCATTGGGAAGGTTCTGGCATTATTCGATGCCTGGGTAATAGATGGCATGGTAAATCTTGCTGCCGCAACTCAGCGCTGGCTCTCATATTTTATCGGATATTTCGATCTTTATGTAGTAGATGGCATGGTAAATCTTACAGCAAATATTACTGGATTTTTTGGTTCGATATTCCGGAAATTCCAGACAGGTCATGTCCAATCCTATATTGCTTTTGTGATAGTGGGATTGCTTTTATTGCTGTATTTTGTAGTGTAAATAAATAGTTTTTGTTATTATAACAATAGATTAAAAATTAAGTAAATAAATTTCAACCGGAGGATTGATGCAAGAAACATTCGGATTTCCGATACTTACGTGGATTACTTTCTTGCCTATATTAGGGATGGTTATCTTGCTGCTTATCCCTTCTGGGAATGACGAACGTAGTAAGAAAGTTTCGATCAATTTGTTTAGAGCCGTAACTTTAATAGTTACTGGTATCCAGCTAATCTTTGCGATTATTATCTATGCAAATTTCAACTATGACCTGGCAGGGATCAACACACTCGAAGGTTTTCAGTTCATAGAGAAGATGCCATGGATACATGCTTCTCTGCCATTGGTAGGCACTGTGCATATTGAATATTTCATGGGAGTTGACGGCATAAGCGTCCCCATGGTATTGCTTACAGCATTAATATGCTTTGCGGCTTCTTTTACGTCGTTTGGTATTAAGAAAGCTGTGAAGGGCTATTTTGCAATGTATCTGTTACTTGATACAGGCATGATGGGGGTTTTTGTATCGCTTGATTTCTTCTTGTTCTATGTATTCTGGGAATTGATGCTACTACCAATGTACTTTCTGATAGGTATTTGGGGCGGTCCCCGCAAAGAATATGCGGCTATCAAGTTCTTTATCTACACATTGCTCGGCTCTGTGTTCATGCTATTGGTAATGATCGGCTTATATTTCAGTGTCGGTTCGTTCAATATGTTAGACATGATGGATCCTGCAAATTTTTCACCTGATTCGATATTTGCTGGTTTTGATACAACAATAAGATATGTGGGCTTTATGGCGCTCTTCATAGGGTTTGCCATTAAAGTACCTTTAGTGCCCTTCCACACGTGGCTTCCCGATGCTCACGTAGAGGCACCAACGGCTATATCTGTAATACTTGCAGGCGTTTTGCTGAAGATGGGTACTTATGGCATGATCAGGATTGCATTCCCGATATTCCCCGATGCTTTGGGGTATTTCCAGACATTGATAGCGTGGGTTGGTATGATAAGTATTCTCTACGGTGCGTTCTGTGCTTTGGGACAGCATAAGGTGGGCAAACGGGATTTCAAAAAGCTCATTGCTTACTCATCTGTCAGCCATATGGGTTACGTAATGCTCGGTATGGCTTCGATGAGACCAGAAGGTATGGTTGGGGCAATCTTCCAGATGTTCAACCACGGCACTATCACAGCTATGCTCTTTATGATAGTCGGAGTTATTTATGACCGTTCGCATACACGCGGTCTGGATGATTTCGGCGGATTAGCAAACAAAATGCCTATCTATACAGGCGTGATGGCTATAGCATTCTTTGCCGCTATAGGACTTCCCGGGCTCAGTGGGTTTATCTCTGAAGTGCTGGTATTCCTTGGCGCCTTTGAGACTTATCCTTACCTGACAGCAGCATCTGCATTTGGTATAGTGATCGGTGCGGGTTATATGCTCTGGGCATTACAAAAAGTATTCTTTGGCAAGCTTCCTGATAAATGGAGCGGTCCGTGGGATCCAACAAAGAAAATATACAAACATGATGATATAAACGGTATCGAGCTTGCAGCTCTTGTTCCGCTTGCAATTATTATCATATTCCTGGGTATTTTTCCAAATCCTATGATTGAAATTATGGAAAGCTCAGTGAATCATCTGATAGAATTTCTTGGGCCCTATGTAAAAATTGGCGGCTTGACTGCCGGCTTATAATTAGTATATTAATTAATAATGAATTATAGTATGGAACTAAATCAATTTGTTTCAGAACTTCAACAAAGCATAAGCGTTTTTACACCTGAGGTAACGCTTGCCTCAACCTTTGTGGTGGCGCTTCTTGCTGATATAATATTTAAAAAAGCAAAGAATATAGCAGGTATTATTGCTTTGATTGGATTTGTTGTTACGGCTGTATTTATGTTCGGTCAGGAATGTGGACATCAGCAGCAGGCATTTTCCAATATGATAGCTATTGATCCATTTGCCAAATTTTTTAAATATTTAATACTTCTAACGAGTTTCATTATCGTTCTGATGTCATTTTTTTATAAGGAATTATATGACGAGGGGCGCACTCAGGGGGAGTATTACTCACTGATAGTGGGTATGACCTTTGGCATGTTCTTATTGACTGGTGCTAATAATCTGATAATGATCTATCTTGCTATTGAGGTAATGAGTATCAGCTCCTATATACTTGCTGGCTATACTAAAGAGATCAAGCGGTCGAGCGAGGCATCACTGAAATATGTTATCTATGGTGCTGTATCCTCCGGTATAATGATCTATGGCATGTCCATTTTATTTGGTTTGACTGGTTCATTAGACCTTGCGGGTATAAACGCTTATTTGCAGGTAAATGAAGTAAGCCACGTGGCAATACTCCTATCTGGCTTAATGATAATTGCTGGTATTGGATATAAGATTTCTGCAGTGCCATTCCATTTCTGGACACCTGATGTTTACGAAGGAGCTCCGATAACTATTACAGCTTATTTGTCAGTTGCTTCTAAAGCCGCTGGCTTTGCTCTTCTGATAAGATTTTTGAAAGCAACGTTTATCTCTGATGCTTCAGGCGATAGTGAAATTTGGTTCATGCTTACAACGATTGACTGGCAGTTCATAATTGCTATTCTTGCTGTGCTTACGATGACAATTGGAAATTTGGTGGCTATCTGGCAGAATAATCTGAAACGTCTGCTTGCCTACTCATCTATTGCACATGCCGGCTATTTGCTTATGGGCGTGGTCGTGATGGATGATATTGGTGTGGCAGCTGTTATGATATACTTCCTGATGTATTTATTCATGAATCTCGGCGCATTCCTCGTAGTGATGCTGTTGGCAAATAAAATTGGCAGCGAGGAATTGGAGGATTACGCCGGTTTGGGATATAAAGCACCTGTGCTGGGGGTGGCGATGGTCATTTTCCTTATATCTTTAACGGGGCTTCCACCAACAGCAGGATTTATCGGTAAGCTATATATCTTCACCGCAGTGCTGAACGCTGGAAATGAATGGTTATGGCTGGCTGTTGTCGGTGTGCTGAACTCAGTTGTGTCTTTATTCTATTATGTGAAGATCATTCGCGATATGTATATTAAGGGAGTTGAGAAAGAAAACGAAAAATCTTTCGAGTTTCATCCTCTTGCAATAGCTTTGGTAGTGATCCTTGCAATTCCTACATTAGTATTTGGCCTTTATTTCGGACCTATCATTGATTGGGCAAATAATTCAGTTGGGATATTCCTCGGCAATTAATAATGATAATATTTGATTTTATATGCCCCATTTGAGATAGCTCAGATGGGGTTTTTTTTTGGTTTTGCAATGGTCTTAATATATATTTACAATAATGATATACGGTCTCTCTTGATTTTTAAATGAGTACTGAGAGCTGGGGAATTAAGCATTCGTGAAAAAGTAACGGGTTAAAGCGGTTAAATTTAATGGAAACACCCCTCGATCCCCTCTTACCAAGAGGGGAAGTAAGATAAAA
>CAYQTZ010000062.1:1642-10831 GCA_964420565.1 uncultured Hyphomicrobiales bacterium | reverse complement strand
TAACTTTTAAATCTCCTTCAGTAGGATTTGGAAAAATCTGTATTTTGTGTTGATTTAGTTCTGTTTCGTAAGATTCGTAAGTTCCCATTTTGATCAATGGGTCGTGATAGATTCGCTCTGTTCTGTTGCCATTATCGTCATAGCTATATGAAAAGCCAGTGTTTGGCAGTGCTTGTAATTCTAATGCGAATAGAATTTGAATTGTTATTAATACTATTTTTTTTATGTTTTTTCTTTCTTGAAATATTTAAAAAATTATGGATACGTAACAATCCAATTTAAAGAATTAAGACTATCTACTGATAATGTTTTTCTCATTAATACTAAATCATTTGCTACTACTGTATCCCATGATGTATTTTCTAAAACAATAGCATCAAAAAATACAACAATTATCTTTTCATGAGGATTTGCACCTTCTATACAGTCTCCATGAATATCTTTCTTACTCTTATTTGAAAAAATTTTATAATTGGTTGGGTCTGATGAAGGATTACTAAGTAAAGTTGAATCTGGATAATAAAAAACATTTGTTGAAAAATATATATCATTATCAGAGTTATTTCTAAGAGTTAATATTCGATGGCAATCCTTTGTATTTTCAATTACACAACTATTTGATAAAAAAAGTAAAGAAAAGATTAATATTATAAGATGATTTTTCATTTCATATCTCCAAGAATTAGTAATTTATGTAGTAATCATAACCAAAATATAGATTCAATGGCAAAAAGCTAAAAGATAAAGCTCCTGAAATAAAATCACGAGTTGAATATGGTGAAATAAGTTTATTCAAAACTGATTTAAAGTTTTTACTATAATGATTGTAATATTTACCCTTGTAAAATATTGGAGACTTATAGAAATCCCAAGAATAATAATCAGATCCTATATATTTATCAAAATATTTGATAGCACGTGCATTTGCATCCTGTTCAACAGGATGTAATCTGTGATCATTCTCAGACAAAACGTCAAAAGCACTTGGCAAAGCATACTTTGATAAATATGACCATCCTACTGATTGACTCTGCAAGTAATGACCATATTCGTGTTGAAATAACGAATTACTTGGGTCCGCTTCAATAGACCTACTTCCTATAATGTATGATCCAAGTGTAAATGAATTAACATCTTGATATTTTCTTTGAAATACTGTTGCTCCATATTTATGTTTTACCCAATTAATATCCATGCTCATATTAAATCCATGAGCAGCATAAAATCCAACTGTTGTTTGTGGAAGTTCCCAAGTAAATCTAGATACAAATTGCCATAGTCTTTCTCCAAATGATAGATTGAAGTCTGTATGAAATAACCCTGTCCAGATTTTTGTTGAATTCTCAGATTTTTTTAATCCTTTTGATATAGCATGACCAAATCTATCATGGCCAGAACTAAAAAAACCATCAATAAATCCAATAATAAAATCATCAATAATAAATAAATCCCCACTCGGATCGGTATATTTCATTGGGTTATTCAGGCAATAGGCATATCTATTGTAATTCTGTGAATTTTCAGGAGCTTGAATATACTTATCAGGTTGCAAAAATTGACCTAATAATGGATCATAGATTCTGCCATTCATATTTATTATGTCAAACTCAAATAGGTGTGTATGACCAGTATAACCAATATATCCTATATCATCGAACCATTGACAAGCGGATTCAGGGAAATACTGACTCCAGTCATTTGGATTCCTCATCTTGCCCCATGGGTCAAAGGCATAGCTTTCTAATAAATTTCCATTTTGATCTGTTAGAGTTTCAACTGATCCATGATAGTCAGAATGAATATAAATAATGGGAGTGGATCTGATTGCACCAAACAACGCCTCCTCGTTATTGGTGCGGTTATATAAATGATAATATTGATTTTCGATGAAATCCATAGCAAATATTTTGGAACATTAATTTCAATGATCAGAAATTAACAATATTAATTTGAAAGTTCAAAAATATTTTATTGCAGATGGAGTCCATCTTTACTCTTTGTCCATCTTTACTCTTTGTGAGATCACTTCTCAACCACAAATTTCCCCGCTCCATGATATGAATGAAAATCGGGATCATACATTGCTTCTGCACCAATAGGAGACAATGTGAATTCCCCACTGCTTACAGCCCGGAGCATATAATAATAATCTAAAGTCTTGTTTGCTTCCAGACTGCCGACAAGCACCATTCTGTCATCACGAATATCCATATAATCTGGTTTGAATAGATTGCTGGTCTTCCATGCAAGATCGGTTGAAGCATTCAATCTTGGGTTTTCGATCTCCAGTCCTGCCGGCACCATGTCAGTTATAGCCATATTTTCGACGGACATATCATATCCTGTAATAGATATTTTACAAACTACCAACTTGCCCTGCTCTACCGAACCAGTGATCTCCTTTTTCGTTCTGTAATCATAATACTGCCGGCGCACTGCCATATTGGCATCTACTTCTCTTACTGGTTGATTGATCTTGATGCCTTCCGTACTCCAGAAATAATATACTTCACCTGAGCCGGATGGTTTGAGTGTGATCTTTTCTGATTTCAGATCTTTATCAGAAAATGCAATCCCATCGCCTTTATAAGTGCCAATCTTTTTGTCTCCGGAGTAAATATCTACTTTTAGTTTTGAATCTGCTTTTTGCGATGCTGCCTTACCGAGAGCAAGGAATGCAAAGGCACGCTCCTGAGTGGAATAGGCATTTTTCAGACGTTGTGATAAATATTTTAATATTACTGGTATCTGCTTGTTGCTTTTATCCACTTCAAGAAGTACGTTCAGCTTTATTGCATTAGCTCTGATCTCAGAATCGAAGTTGCCACCGGACATCCTGAAAGGTCTTTCCGGCTCGAATTGTTTTGGCAGAGCATCGTGATATGCTGCCCATTTTCCCATCAGAGCATAGCTTCCCGCCAATAAATATTTACTATCGGAGGAAGTAAGGTGAGGTCTGGCTTTATAGTAATTCATAGTGGAAATATCGCCATCCCCTGCGAGAGCTAATATATATAGTGCATAAATCGCTTCCTTTTTCGCCATCTTTATCACTTTTTTGGAATTCTCTGACCAGACTATATAATCATAAGTCGGTTTCTCTCTGGCTTTTGTAGCAATATATCTTAGGGTCTGATCTAATTTATTCTGAGATATTTCATATCCTGCTTTTTTGGCTTCCACAAGGAAATGAGCAGTGTAAACCGTAGTCCATAAATTGCTATAGTCTCCTCCTTGCCAATAAGAGAAAGAGCCATCATAGCGGTGCATAGATTCTATCTTGCGGATACCTTCCTTTACGTAATAAACAGGATTTGTTGTTTTAAAATACTCAGGAGCTACCAATTGTGCCAGCTTTTCGAAGTATAATTGTGGGAAGAGCTTGGAAACTGTTTGCTCGAGACATCCGTGAGGATATCCCACCAGATATTTGAACTGATCTCCATATTGCACAGCAGGGAATGAGCTAATAGTCAGCGTCTTTGACTCTGTCCCTTTCAAGAATCCTTTTGCCATATCAAAGCTTACATCTTTGCCCGATCTTACCGTGCCACTACCGCTTTCTGTTACTAATGGGCTGGAGGGGCGAACAGCAATATCAATTTCTTCGATCACCTTCGCCAAGCCGTCAGATTCAATTATTATCTTCGCAGAGCCAATGTCATTCTTTGCCTTTATCTCGAATAAAGTATTTTCTGTGCCGTTTGCTTTAATAGAGATTGATTTTGAATTAGAGCCAACTATCTCAATAGGTCCTTCCACTTTCACTTTAATATTGGCAGTACCTGACTTATTTGTAGTATTAATAGCGGCAACGTTCATATTCAGTTTATCGTTAGAAGCAAGGAATCGTGGGATTTCCGGTTGCAGGATCAGATCATCTGCTACTTTTATATGCTCTTCTGCAGAACCAAAACGTTTGCCCTGGTAAGCTACAGCCATGAGCCGGACATCGCCGTTGAACTGTGGAATATCAAGGGAGACAGTCGCTTTACCACTACTGTTGGTCTTTACGATGCCACTCCAATATGAGAGCAGTTTAAATCTCTTTGTTTTTATTGGATTAGTTCTTTTTCTTAGTTGTTGCGAGAGTTTATCATCACCTCCAAAAGAGGAACTTGATGAAACGATCTCAGGCAATAATAATTCATATAGATCATAACTATTTACTTTGAGCGGGCGTTTTGCATACATATAGCCGTAAGGGTCGGGAGTCTCATATCCTTTTATTTGCAATATGCCTTCGTCCACTGCGGCGAGAGTAACATATATGTCTTTTTCGGCAGCAGTTTCTATGGTAATGCTATGTTTGGTTCTCGGCTTTACTTTATTTGGAGCAATTATTTTCACAGGCAATTCATTTGATTTTCTCTCCACTTTCATTGAGCTGAACCCATGCCCGACAAGGAAAGGAGAGTCTTTCTTCAAAGAATGGGGCTTGAATAGGGTTGCCGTAACGTAAGCATTAGGCATGAATTGCTCATCAACCATCACTTTTATCTCTGCCGATCTATCCTTCACATCCACATATTGATGCTTATAAATACCGCTCCTTTCAAAAGTTACTAACATTTTCCCGGAGAATGGGCAGGTAAATAGTATCTTTGCCTCGTCGCCGGGCTGATAGGATTCTTTATCGAATACAATTTCTACTCTTCCTTCCTTATCTACTTCAAATGTAGAAGCCGTAGAGCTAGCCCAGCCATAAGCATAGAATGATGACTTCTGAAATACTTTTTCTCCAGATTTCGAGATCCGTAATTCATATTTTCCTGACTGAGATACTTTGAATGTAATATCCCGTGGAGAGCCGTTGAGGGTATAATCCTTTTTCCACACTGATATTTCCTTACGTTCAGAAGCATAGTAATAATTGTCGTAATTATCTTTTTTCAGAACAGTTTGCCATTCGAATCTGAGAAGTTCTACATTTGCCTTGAAATTTTTAATTGGCTTATCGCTTTCATTAACGGCAATAGCAGAGAATTTAATATTTTCATTCGTTCCAAAATAATAATCTGAGGATTTGATACCGATGAAATATTTTTTGGGGAATACATTGAAAGATTCGTGCCGATTCACTGTTCTTCCTGTTAGATCAAAGACACTGACAAAAGCATATCCTTTGACTATCCCCTTGCTTTTAATGTCCTCAGGGATGGTGTGATTGATCTTTGCGTGTCCATTCTCATCCAGGAAGCCATCTTTCTGAGTATTTTCGATCTCTGTGTCTTCCTCTGAAGAAGCCGCAAAATCATAGTCTTTATATGCCTTGCTTGTATATGGTACATGGCGGAGGTGAATATCTGCTTCATATTTCAGATTCGATGCTTTAGACCCAAAAAGATATTCAGCATCAACATTCACAACAGCGATATCACCCGGATAGTAATTTTCCTTATTCTGACTGAGCATCACCCGTATTTTATCAGGCACGAACTCTTCTACGCTAAATCTATAAGCTCCGATGATCTTTTTTGCTCCGGAGTAAACCTCAGCCACATATTCCCCTGTCTGAGCATAATCTGGTATGTTCACAGCAAGCTCGAAAGAACCCTGTGGATTAAGGTCTTTCTTGAATTCCTCGAAGACTTTCCCGGTCGGTGCTATTATCTTCACTATGACGGGTATATCTTTCACTATCTCTATCTTATCATTTCGCAAAACAGCAGATAAGTTCATAGTCTCGCCGGGACGATAAAGATTTCTCTACTCTTGCCGGTGGTGGTAACTTCACTTTGCAGCCTGGTGATACCTGCAAGATGAACCTACGTTTCAAGCCAAGCGATGTAGGCAGAACAAGTGGTACTTTGCTGTTCTACTATGATGGTGTCGGATCACCTGCGATGGTGCAGTTGTATGGGGAGGGGATCTTCTCAGGTGCAGCTTCTGCAGAATTACTTGTTAACTCTTATTCTGTATATCCAGGAGAAACTATTTCCATACCGATAATTCTCAATAACGAAGAGAATATTATTCTGTCCGGTGCATCTTACATTAAATCCGACATTAGTTTTAATCCAACACTTCTTTGGCCCATTGATTTGCCTTTTAAACGGATCAGCAACGATCTTGCAACGATCACTTTAGAGCAAATACCAATTAGCTCTGATGTAAACGAACCTTTGATATATATAGATTTCCTCGTTGGTCTCGGCAATTCAGACGGATGCGACCTAATCCTCTCAAATGCTGAAGCAGTAGATGGTAACGCCGATATTTCCACGATCAACGGCCGCTTCACCCTCCTCGGCATCTGCGAGGAAGGAGGCAAACGTCTCATCAATCCTTATTCCGAAGCGGGTATCATCTCCATCAAGCCGAATCCGGTGGAAAGCGAGATTGAAATAGAGTTCACTACCAGCGAAAAAGGATTTACAGAGATCGCACTCTATAACATCCTCGGCGAGAAGGTGCGTCCCATCTTCTCAGATCACATAAATGAAACAGGCAAAAAAACTATTAGCCAAAGCACAGACGATATGAGCCCCGGCTACTACCTGCTCGTATTCAGATCGAAGACAAAAACGGAGACTTATACGGTAATGATAGTAAGGTAAGACCATGGCACTTAGCTGGAATGAAATAAAAGATAGAGCTATTAAATTCTCAAAAGAATGGGCAGAGACGTTTAACGAAAATGCTGACGCTAAGCCATTCCTCATCGAATTCTTCAATGTTTTCGGTATCATACAAAGAAAGGTCGCTACCTTTGAACATCGTGTAAAAAAACTTGATGATCATGATGGGTATATTGATATGCTCTGGAAGGGAAATCTGCTCGTTGAAATGAAGAGCAAGGGCTATATTAAGACAAGAAATATCTTGGAACTAAGATCAATACTGGATATAAGAACAAATTAGCTTTGAACGAACCGCAATTCAGTTTAAACGCTAATTTTAGTTCTTTATCTGATATTGATAAATGGTCGGAAGATAGTATTAGGGCAAGAAATGTTACTATGGTTGATAAATTAATTGACTTATATTCTTTTTCTTCTGATGAAAAAGATGCATGAGTGATTTTTCTTATAGATTAAATATGTGAAAGTATATCTTATGATTCCCTACAACCTTAACGCTGTCAGTTTTGAACTAACTGAACTAAACCGGCACAGATACAAAAGCAAAGGCAAGCCAGTCCCAAAAGATGTCCCCTTTGCAGATGGGAAGAGTAAGGGCAAAAAGAAAAAGGATATTGATAGAAATCAGGAAAGTATTTTTTAGTATATTGTAACGGCATCATTAACGAAAAACGATTTATACAACATTTATTCGAGGATAATGGAAAACATATAGGCGTCAGACATCAGAGATTTCTTCTACGATGCAATCTCTACCTTCGGTTTCGTTACTTCTTTGAATGAGCTGAATATTTATTTTAAATCATCGATATCCATACAATTTTTTCTCAGAAGAAAAGATTCTGAAAGAAAGAATAGCAATATTAAAAGATATAATTTAGCTTAATGCTAAAATCATGATTGAATTTTGAAAAAGAATTACTAATAATAAGAACAAAATAATCTGTTATATTGATACCTATGTTATTTTCAATAGAGTAGTAATACTTTATATTTGAAATGTCTTTTGTAGTAAATTGAAAAACTGATTTGAACTTAACATTATCAAAGATATACCACCTAAATATAACATCCGAACCACATAGAAGGGAAAAATCTTGATTGCTTAAAAATACTGGATTAGCGTTTAGCAAAAATGATAGAGACAAATTATCACTTAATAAAGGAATTGTATACCCATATCCTAAAAACAGACCAGTAGCCAGCTGACGATTGCCAAGCTCTTTTCTTTGATCAATTCCAAATCCGATATTCCAGGAAGATGACATTGATAAAAAAGAAACTGGCTGCAAACTTGTTTGGTCAAAAATCATTAGTTTGTTCAAAAAAAGTTTGCTACTTGTTATGCCAATCTCCATATCTAAAAGTGTTAAATAATCATGTTTCGGGTAAACATTAAATTCATCAAAAAAATCATGTAAGCCAAACCTATAACCTATTATTAACTCTGATCTATTTTCTGTATTATACTGATATCCTGCTCCTGCCTGCATCGTAGGGTGCATGGAAAACTTTTTACTGTATTTATGAAGACTTTGGAAATCATCATTCTCAGAATCTAATATTTCTTTTCTAAGTTGCCTTAATTCATGTTGTTCAGAATCAGTTAATATTTTATCTTCGTGAAAATATTTCCACTCTAAAAGACTTAGTCTGTTTTTCTTTTTTTGGGAATCTGTCATATCATGTGGGCTGATATTTGTATCTCTGCTCATTTTGTTACTATTGTAGTATTTTAAAGATGAATTAATACTTTCTATATAAATGGCTGAATCAGATACTATATTATCAATTACATTATATGGAAGAACCAATAAATTGTTAATTTCATTTGATTTATTTCTTGAAATATCAATAAGTCTATATATTTCACTGGCACAATTACGATTAGAAAATCTATAAGGCAAGACTTTACCTTTTACTATAAATAGATTTTTCAGGAATTTCTTAGATTCCTCAGAATCCATATCTATTGGGAATAGCCAAAGAGACCGAGATTCAATAAAAGTATATTCTCTTAATTTATCATAAAAGGGTAGTATTTTATATTCACCGTCCAAACTGCCAAATAAGCCATTAAAAAAGAAATTAAATGATCCATATTCTGAAATATCTGCTGAAAAATCTATGGCATCCCATAATAATAGAGGTTTATAATCTTTGGGTTCCATTAATGCAAAAATATGGCCAAAGGATGAAGTTGGGCTTGATGGGTAGGGACCTGCAAAAACTATGAATAACTTGTTAAAAGAGTATTTCTCTATAAATATATTCACCAATTCCGTTGAATCAATATGATCATTATCACTACCTTTAATTCCTGAATTTAAATCTGTAGCAATAACACATTTATTGAAAAGGAGAATAGTAAGGAAAATCAATACTATTCTCCTGCAATAATCCTTCCTATGATTTTGCATTAAGCAATTCAACCATATAAATTCCAAAAGCTACTTGATCCCCATCAGATTTGGTCAAAATATCACGAACAATTTCTTTTGATTTTTCATCATAATTTAGTTTTGCAAGATATAAGACTGTTTCTAAATAATCCCCTGAATTATTAGAAATGTCAATAGCTATATTGGACATATTGACCATAGCA
>CAYQTZ010000062.1:0-1632 GCA_964420565.1 uncultured Hyphomicrobiales bacterium | reverse complement strand
TGAACTCATCCAAAGATGCTTTTTCAGAAATCAAATCCACCTGAAAACTGGCTGGTGAATATTTGTAAGCTGCACCAGAAGCAAAATCAGTAATGCTGCCTAATGTACCGCCTGTAATGATATTTCCCCAAAAAAGACCTTCTAATGTAGTACTCATTGCAATTTGATGTGTCCTGTAACCCTTTTTCTCAACAGTAATTATTTTGCCATTCTTGGGTATTTCACCAGTAAATGGCGTTTTGCCAACTTCGACACCATCTAATTTGATAATGGCATCGTTTACATTACAATTAATCGTAACTAATTGAGATGTACCCGTCGTAATAGTTGCACAACCAAACAGATAAATGCTTAGAATTGCTAAACTTAAAGCTGAGAGAAGAATTGATAGTTTTTTCATAATACCTACCCAATAATTGTAAAAAAATATAATTAAATACGGAAAATGATTAATTGAATTTATACATTATTCCCAGAAGCATTTGAATGTTATAAAAGCTATGTCCTGAGTCTTTTTTAAATATTGATGCAACACTTCTTTGTATTTGAACATCTAATCCAATCTTATCTGATATTAAATATTCAAGACCAAACAAAATCCCAATATCTGTACTTGACAGTCCATCAGCATTGTAATAGCCAGCTCCTTCCATCTCAATCTTACTTCCTAAATCCAATCCTAAGAATACTCCTCCAAAAACTCCTAAACCAGGGTTGTTTTTATTGAAATTAACTCTTAGGGGAAAATATAGGTAAGACCAATTAAAATTAACTTCATAACCTTCTAAATCTCCTGATGCTCCATTAGATGTATATAATGCACCTAAATGTATTGACCAAGAGTTTGATACGTGTAAACGACCATAACCACCTATTTGAAATCCAAGTTTTGGGCCAATTGACTCCTCATTATCTGTTATGTTGGCAATTCCAACATTTAATTTGCCACCAAGATCATAATTGTCAGCTGAAATAGAATGCAAAGGAAAGGCTAATACAAATGCTAATGCTATCAAAATAATCTTTTTCATTTGATAATCTTTAATAAATTAGTAAAATAATTATAACATAAATGGATAAACCCATCATTTTTTACTATCACATAAAATCATTTTCATTAAAACAAAGAAAGAATAAACTGCAAAGATTATAGTATTTCTTCCATAAGTTTTCGTATATAAAACTGACGTATATCACTAATGAACAATAGTAAGATAAAGTTTACTGTTATGTAAATAAATCAATTTATTTAATAAGAAAAACTCCTCCTCAAAGAATAATCTTACATTTTGACTTAACCACAAGATTTTGTTTGTATTGCTGGCAATTTAATTATTTCAATTGAAAAAACAAAATATTTTTGGCAAGAAAATTAGAAAATAATTGGTCTTCTGATTTTGCTAACCTCTGCGTATGCAAAATTATGGTTTAATGCGTCATGAAGTGTCATCTGAAAGATAAAAAGTGAATTATTATTATTAATTTTTATTCATTCTTTACCACCTTGAGTTTTTGATTTGTATTATTTTTTCGTTTGTTATTTCCATTTTAGCACCCTTAATTTAATTTACGCCTAATAATGAAATACAATAAATTTGATGTAAACCACATAATTAATGGGTACAATATCCA
>CAYQTZ010000061.1:8991-10925 GCA_964420565.1 uncultured Hyphomicrobiales bacterium | reverse complement strand
ACTTGGATCATCTGATTGTGAAAAGTGCATTCCCAAATCGGAGTTTGGGAATGAGATCTGGAAGGATAGGAATTTGGGACGAGGATTCAGAGGCGAGGAATTGGTGGTTTGCAATAGAATAAGTATAACTTATTGTGAAAAGTGCATTCCCAAATCGGAGTTTGGGAAAGAGAAGTGGCGGTGAAGTGGAGGATTTGTCAGATGGAGTCCATCTCGCAGATGGAGTCCATCTTATTGTATTGCCAACCCCAAGAACCGTAGCGATCACGCATGCGTGTTCCATACAAACTCTATCACTCATGGTCATAAGGAGAATCGCAATATAATCAAGCTCTTAGGCTGAAAGAAGGCTATGAATATCTTACTTATAAGCAGGTATTCCTGTAATATATTCACCAAGTACGAGTGTGTGAATGTCGTGAGTGCCTTCGTAAGTTTTTACTGATTCCAAGTTAGCAGAATGACGCATTATTGGATATTCGCCAAGAATGCCGTTTGCCCCGTGAATTTCTCTTGCTATTCTGGCGCATTTCAGAGCTATTTCTACATTATTGCGTTTGGCAAATGAAACTTGCTTGTGTGTGGCTTTATCGGCATCTTTCAAACGTCCAACCCGGTAAGCCACGAGCTGAGCTTTAGATATTTCAGTAAGCATCCAGACTAACTTATCCTGCGTTATCTGGAAAGAGCCAATTGGTTTGTCGAATTGTATTCTTGATTTAGAGTACTGCACCGAAGAATCATACACAGACGAGGCGGCTCCGATAGCTCCACACGCTATACCGAAGCGTGCAGAAGTCAGACAGCTTAGTGGGCCGCGCAACCCCTTAACGTTTAAAATATTTTCTTTAGGTATTTCGCAATCTTCAAAGATCAGCTCTGAAGTAACTGAAGCTCGCAGTGAGTGCTTGCCTTTCATCTCAGGTGCTGTAAATCCTTTTGTATCCTTTTCAACAAGAAAGCCGCGTACCACTCCATCGAGCTTTGCCCATACGACCGCTACATCTGCCAGAGTACCATTAGTGATCCACATCTTAGCACCATTCAGTAAATAGCCACCATCAGTTTCTATGGCATTTGTTATCATGCCGCCGGGATTTGAACCAAAGTCGGGTTCGGTAAGCCCGAAGCATCCGATTGCTTCGCCAGAAGCCAGTTTGGGCAGCCATTTATTTCTTAAATATTCAGAGCCATGGTTATAAATAGGATACATAACGAGAGAATTCTGTACAGAAGCAAAGGAACGCACACCAGAATCGCCGCGTTCTAATTCCTGCATGGCGAGTCCGTAAGTAGTATAATTAGCGCCTACACCACCGTATTTTTCGGGAATAGTAATCCCGAATAAACCCAGCTCAGCCATTTTTGGTGCTAAATCCATTGGGAAAGTGCCTTCCTGATAGTGTTTTTCAATAATAGGTACAACTTCATTTTCCACAAAATCTCTGACTGTGTCGCGTATCATTATCTCTTCTTCAGTAAATAACTCATCAATATTAAAGAAATCCTCAGCTATATATGCCATATTTTTATCTCCAAATAATAAATATAAAAGATAATAGTCGTTAGAAAAAGGATAATTATTTTAAAATTAAAGAAAATTGTTGATTTTTATTGTCTTAATGGTAAAATTTTGCTATTTTTGTATATTCGTGATGGGCTAGGAAGCCCATTTTTTTATTACTGAAATGTAATTAAGAGAGATAATAGAAAAAAATTAATAAATTGTTATAAATATTTCGAATAAATAATATGCCACGTAGGAAAGCAAAATTTCAAATTGACAAGAAGGCGATCATCGATGCCTTTGCTGAGATGGCAAAGGAAAAAAGCATTGATCGCGATTTATTGCAGGGAATAGTAGAGGAAACTATTTCTTTGCTTGTAAAGAAAAAATATGGGATTAACCTGGAAAATGAGGTTGAATTTATTGG
>CAYQTZ010000061.1:0-8981 GCA_964420565.1 uncultured Hyphomicrobiales bacterium | reverse complement strand
ACAAAGGCGATATAGAGATCTATCTGCTAAAAGAAGTCGTCGAGAATGTGGAAGATGACATCACACAGATATCTTTAGAAGAGGCTGAGCTTTACGGCGATGAAGAATACGAAATAGGTGATGAATTCATCCAGGAAATAACTCTGGAGAATATTGCCCATAATTTTGGAAGGCGATTAATATCACTTGCCGCTCAGAATTTGAACCAAAAAATACGAGAGATTGAAAAGGACAATATTTATAACGAATATATCGTAAAAGTTGGCGAGATAATAATTGGTGAAATATATCAAATACGCCGCCATCAAATATTAGTAATGCATAACAAAGTGGAAACACATCTGCCGAGAGAAGAGCAGATACCAAATGAACCATACAGATTCAAGAAAAATCAAACGATAAAAGCTATAGTTAAAGAAGTTCGCCGCGTTGGTGCTTCGGGAATGCCTGAGGTAATTCTTTCCAGAGCTTCTGATGATTTCCTCGCTCGTTTATTCGAGATAGAAATACCAGAAATATATGACGGGATAATTCAAATAAAAGGTATCGCACGCGATCCGGGAGAAAGATCTAAAGTTGCCGTTACTTCATTTGATGAAAGAGTTGACCCTGTGGGAGCTTGTGTAGGTATGAAAGGTATTCGTATCCATTCAATAGTTCGTGAATTAAACAATGAAAATATTGACTTGATAGAATACTCAGAAAGCCCAATAGTCTATATTACACGAGCATTGTCCCCAGCTAAGGTAATGGACATAACCGTAAATGAAGAAGTCCGTAGCGCTACTGTGATAGTGCCTGACGATCAGGTGCCGCTTGCTATTGGTAAGAACGGGCAGAATGTACGGCTGGCTTCCAAACTTACAGGTTATTCAATTACATTGCTAAAAGAAGGTGGCGAAGATATTGAATTAAGCGAATTTAAAGAAGAGCTTGGCGTAAAATTATTCCAGCAACTCTTAGATAAAGGAATAGAAACAGCAAGAGAATTCTTAGAAGCTGACATAGAATTATTAATGTCGTTAGAAGGCATGACAAAAGATTTCCTAATAGAGATCAGAGGAATTATTCTGTTAGAATTCGAAGAAAAGGAAAACGAAGAAACTCTTGCAAAGATCAATGAATTTGAAAGTGTATAATATTTTTATAATAATTAGCTCAGAAAAGTAATTAGTTTATGGCGAAGAAAATCAGATTATTTAAAATTGCATCCGAGATCAACATTGGTAAAGATACCATAGTGAACTATCTTTCAACCAAAGGGTTTGATATCGAAAACAAACCCACGAGTGTGCTTACCGAGGAAATGCTCGATGCTATTTATGATAAATTCAAAAACGAGAAGCGGGCTGCTGAAAAGCAACGCGAGAAACTCGAAAAGCATAAGCAACTCAGAAAATCTGCCGTAGAAAAATCTGTTGGCGAGAAGGAAGAAACGAAAGTTGCTGTGGAAAAAGAAATCCCATCAGGGAAAACTGTTGTCGATGATCAAATATTATCCGATTATCAGCAAGCCGAGCCAGCTCTGCCCGTAGATTTAGAAACTCCAGAACCTACCATTCAGGAAGATGATGGTAAAGTTACTCAGCCTGAGCAAAAAGTAGCCGAAGAAAAGCTACCCGAAGCCACTGAAAAGAAAACAGTGCCGCCAGTTACTGAAGAAACACAGCCAGAAGCAAAAATTCCAGAAGAGACAATAGATGAGCATAGAGAAAAAGAGCAGGAAGTAGAAGTTCCTGAAAAAACTCCTAAGGAAATAAAAAAAGAAGATACATCAGAAATTGATACTAAAAAAGTACCAAAAGAAGAGAAAAAAGTAGTCTCTAAAACCCAAACAAAAGCAACTAAAGCTTCCGAAGATGAATCAGCAAGAAGAAAGAAAAGAAGAAGAGTTGCTGAAGTAGAATATGGCGATGAAGAGCAGCCAAAACTCAAAGGCTTGAAAATTGTTGGCAAAATCAGTATTGATAAAAAAGAACCGCCACAGAAGAAGAGAATCAAACCTACGGTAATAGAAGATGATGAAGCTGCTGCTGCAAAAGCTAAAAAAAGCAAGCGCAAGAAAGCTAAACCAACTGTTCCTGAAGATGTACCTAAAGCCAAATCCAACAAACGCCGCAAGCGCAGGAAATCAATTCGCGAAATGATATCTCCTGAAGATGTTGATATGGCAATCAAGAAAACCATGGCTGGTATGTCTGAGGGCTCGACTGCCTCCAAACGTTCGAAAATGAGACATAAGCGCCGTGTAGAAAAAGAGCAAAAAAGAATTGATGATACCTCAGGCGATCGCGAAATTCTAACCCTGACAGAATTTGTTACTACATCCGATATAGCAAATATGATGGACATCACCCCCAATGAGATCATTGTAAAATGTCTTGAGATGGGGCTCATGGTTTCTATCAATCAAAGATTAGATAAAGACACTATCGAAGTTATAGCTGATGATTACGGCTACGATGTAGAATTTGTTGATGAAAAAACTATGGAAGACGTAGAGGACGATGTGGACTTAGATGAAGATCTTAAGCCAAGACCTCCTATCGTTACCATAATGGGGCACGTAGATCACGGGAAAACCTCGCTTCTCGACCAGATAAGAGAATCTAATGTGGTTGCCGGCGAAGCTGGCGGTATTACTCAGCATATTGGAGCTTATCGAGTAGAGCTAACAGGCCATAAATATATTACTTTCATAGATACACCAGGCCACGAAGCTTTTACAGCTATGAGAGCAAGAGGTGCCCACGTAACAGATATAGTAGTTCTGGTGGTAGCCGCTGACGACAGCGTTATGCCACAGACAGAAGAAGCAATAAGCCACGCACAGGCAGCAGGAGTCCCGATAGTCGTAGCTATCAATAAAATTGATAAACCCGATTCCCAACCCGACAGAATTAAACAGCAGCTATCCGAACATGGGATACTCGTTGAAGATTGGGGAGGTAAGAATCAGTCCGTTGAAATATCTGCAAAAAAAGGTACTAATATAGGTCTGCTACTCGAAAAAATTCTCCTTGAAGCCGAGATGCTTGATCTAAAAGCTAACCCCGACCGATTAGCCCGGGCTACAGTAGTAGAGGCAAATATGGATCGCGGTTTGGGTCCAGTAGCTACTATCATCGTCCAGAAAGGAACGATGAAAGAACATCAGCCATTTGTTGCTGGATTGCATTCAGGCAGAGTAAGAGCTATGTTTGACGAAAGAAACAATAAAGTAGATACAGCCGCTCCGTCTATGCCAGTCAGAGTAACCGGATTTGAAGGTTTGCCTGAAGCAGGCGATACTTTAATAATAGTAAGCTCCGAGCAGGAAGCCAAAGAAACAGCAACAAGCCGCCAACAGCTAAGACGCGAGCAAGAATTCCGCAAGATCAAACAAGTTACACTCGATGATATATCCAAGCAGATAAAAGAAGGACAGACGAAAGATCTAAATCTCATCATCAAAACCGACGTAAGCGGTTCTGCAGAGGCATTGAGCGATTCGCTTCTTAAACTATCTCAGAATGAAGTAAGAGTTAATATATTGCATAAAGGCGTAGGCGCTATTACGGAATCAGATGTTATGTTAGCAGTTGCCTCCGGTGGTGTAATTATCGGTTTCCAGGCAAATCCATCAGCTCAGGCAAGAAAGTTAGCTGATCAGGAAACCGTAGAAATTCGTTTATACAACATAATCTACGATTGCATTAATGATGTAAAATTAGCTTTAGAAGGTATGCTGTCCCCAGAATTAAGAGAAGATGTAACCTCTACTGTAGAAGTCAGAAAAGTATTCAAGATAAGCAAAGTCGGAGTTATAGCGGGTTGTTATATTACAAACGGTAAGATAACAAGGAACGACCGTGTAAGATTACTGAGAGACGGACTGCCAGTATTCACCGGCGGTATTGACTCACTAAAACGTAACAAAGATGACGTAAAAGAAGTAGAGCAGGGCTTCGAATGTGGTATATCACTTGACGGATTCAACAATATCGAAGTAGGCGACATAATAGAAGGATTCCAGATAATCGAGATACGCAGAAAATTTAACGATAAAAGATAAATAGTAAAAATGTCAATCAGAACAGAAAAAGTAGCAAGCGTAATAAAAAAAGCTTTAGCAAAGCCATTAACAGATCTGGCTTACGAAGCAAATGCAGGTTTGGCAACTTTAACTTCAGTAAAAGTAACCAATGACCTGCAGATTGCAAAGTTATATATCAGCGTTTATGGAGGAAAAATAACTCCTCTAGAGTTTCTGGCTTTTGTAGAAAAAAGAAAAGGCGAATTGAGGTCACACGTGGCTTCAAACGTTAGACTGAGATTCGTCCCCGAGCTTCGTTTCTATCTTGACGATACTCTCGACCAGATAGACAGAATACAGGATTTGCTCGACTCCATAGATAAAAAAGATACCGAAGAGGATTCAGAAGATAATAATACTAATACCTGAGAATATGTTCCTTACCCGTAACAATCAGAATGAATACCCACAATGGCTCGAAAATCATTCGATCAATGGCTCCTTTGCTCTGATTGACAAAGACCTGGACTGGACTTCCTTTGATGTTGTTGCTAAGCTCAGAGGCGTAACCCGCATAAAAAAAGTCGGGCATACAGGTACATTAGACCCATTGGCTACTGGCTTGTTGATAATATGCTTCGGAAAAGCTACGAAACAAGCTAATGACTATATCGGTATGCCAAAAAAATATTATGCAGAAGTAAAACTTGGCGCCACAACAAAAACCGATGATTCTGAAGCCGACGAAGAAAATATTACAGACGTAGATAACCTAAGCGAAAACCAAATAAATCAAGTCCTGCAGAGCTTTCTAGGGAAGATATGGCAGCGCCCCCCGATGTTCTCTGCAAAAAAAGTCAAAGGCAAAAGGCTCTATAAAATGGCTCGTAACAACCAAACAATTGAAATAGAGCCGGTAGAAGTAGAAATCTATAGCATTGAAAATATTAGTATTGAAATTCCGTTTCTTAGATTTGATGTGAAATGCTCAAAAGGAACATATATACGCTCATTGGCAAGGGATATTGGCGACAAACTTGGCTGCGGAGCTTACCTAAGTGCATTAAGAAGAACAACCATAGGTGAATTCAATATTACAGATGCAATAAGTGTTGATCAATTTGTGGAATTACACAATATATTCATCGTTAGAACATGAAAGTATATTACTCATTCGACGAAATAGATTACGATAAGAATACTGTATTAACAGTAGGTACATTCGATGGAGTCCATCGAGGGCACAAGAGAATACTCGATAAATTAAAAGAATATAGCAAAGAAAAAAAATGCCGTGATCTGGTGATTACTTTACATCCACATCCGCAGATAGTCTTACAAAGAGAAGGTGTAAAACCCTTGCGGCTGCTTACCGTGATCGAAGAAAGATTAGAGCTTTTCGAGAAATATGGTGTCAATAACGTTCTTGTACTACCCTTTACAAAAGAATTTGCCAAAACAAAGCCCGAGATTTTTATTAAAGAATACTTAGTAGAAAAGATCGGAATGAAAAAAATGTATATTGGCTTCGATCATAATTTTGGCAAAGATAGAGGGGGAGATGCCGACTTGCTGAAAAACCTATCAAAAGAACTTGACTTTGAGCAGGAAAGAGTAGAGCCGCTATCAGAAAATGATATAGTATTTTCAAGTACTAAGATCAGAAATTCTTTATATGATAATAATTTAAGCAGAGCCAACAATATGCTCGGCTATTATTATTTTGCTAAAGGCACCGTGGCTCAGGGAGCAAAACGCGGCAGACAGCTTGGCTTCCCAACAGCAAATATCCATATAGATAATCCCAATAAGCTATTACCCGACACCGGAGTATATTTAGTGGCATCAAAAATAGACGAAGAAAAGCATTACGGAATGGCAAACCTCGGGATACGCCCGACGTTTACCGATGACAAAGTGCCGACTCTCGAAGTCCATTTCTTCGATTTCAATAAAGACATTTATGGGAAAGCAATCTCGGTGCATTTTCTGAAGTATATCAGACCTGAGATGCGATTTGTAAAGATAAACAATCTAATAGATCAGATAGGTAAAGACGAAGAGAAATGCAGAAATTTAACAAAAGATTTTTCTTTTTAAATTAATTCTTGTATATTTGTTATTCGTATAAATTGCAAATTAAATTACTATGTGTTAGTGGAGTTATATTTAATGGTTACTAAAGAAAGAAAAGCAGAACTCATCGAGCAATTCGGTGGTGAATCAAAAAACTCAGGCAAGGCAGAAGCACAGATAGCTATCATTACCGAAAGGATAAATGATGTAACTCAGCACGTGATGCGCCATAAAAAAGATAACCACAATCGTCGTGGTCTGATTAAAATGGTCAGCAAAAGAAGACGCTTGCTTAATTATCTGATGAAAAATGATATTGCACGCTATCGCCAAATCATTGCAGACCTTAAATTAAGGAAATAATACTTTTGCTATGCTGATAAGTAGTTTTTATTATAGCGGAGTTGCTCCTCCGCTTTTTTTGTATGGATTAATTAAAATATATTAAAAATTTTTCGTAAGAGAAAGAAATGTCAAAAAAAACAGTATCAATTGAATTAGACGGAAGAACCTACTCCTTAGAAACAGGGCACTTCGCTAAATTTGCAAACTCAGTAATGGTATCTTGTGGAGAAACTATGGTACTGGTTACTGCAGTAGCCGCTGCTTCAGAAAAAAAGGATATAGACTATTTGCCACTTCAAGTGGAATATCGTGAAAAAACAGCATCTGCTGGTAAAATACCCGGTGGCTTTCTGAAAAGAGAAGGCAGACCAAGCGACCATGAAGTATTGAACTCAAGACTCATCGATCGCCCTATCAGACCCTTAATACCAAAGACATGGCCCTATGACACTCAAATCATAGCTACAGTATATTCGGCTGAGCCTGATGTGCCGCCAACAACATTGGCTGCTTTGGGAGCATCAGCCGCTTTGATGATATCAGACATACCTTTCGAGGGACCTATATCGGAAGTTACTATTGGCAGAATAGATGGTGAATTCGTATTGAATCCTCCACATAAAGTCTTAGAAGACTCCGATATTGATATGGTCGTAGCTGGCTCAGATTCCTCTATTATGATGGTAGAAGGCGAAAGTAAAGAAATTTCCGAAGAGGATTTCCTTTCAGCATTAGAATTTGCTCATAAGAAAATTGTTGAGCTTAATAGTGTTCAAAAGAAATTAGCTGCTTTATGCGAAGTGGACAAAAGAAAATATGATGAAAACTTAGCACCAGAGGAATTAGTAGAGTTCTTGAAAAGCAAGTTTTACTCTAAACTAAAAAATTATGTTTATAAAGTTACTACTAAAGCCGAACGCAGTGATATAAGATCTAATATAATGCAAGAAGCTTTAGAAATGGCAAAGCAGAATTTCTCAGAGAACGAAGATTACGCAGACTTTAATTTTGACCTTCACGTAGGCGAAGTTATCAAAAAGATAGAAAAAACAGAAATGCGTGAGATGATATTAACAGAAAAAAGGCGGCTCGACGGCAGAATGCTCAACGAGATCAGACCTCTTTCCTGCGAAATTGGATTACTTCCCAGAACTCACGGCTCAGCACTCTTTACAAGAGGAGAAACTCAAAGCTTGAGCACAGTAACTCTCGGAACAAAAACTGACGCACAAATGATAGACGGGTTGCTTCCTGTTTATACCGTGCCTTTTATGCTCCATTATAATTTCCCGCCCTTTTGCACTGGCGAAACCGGAAGATTAGGAACAGGCAGAAGAGAAATCGGACATGGAAATCTTGCTTTACGTGCTTTGAAAGCCATGATGCCCGAACCAGAAGACTTCCCTTATACCATAAGAGTTGTTTCTGATATATTAGAATCTAACGGCTCATCTTCTATGGCAACTGTTTGTGCCGGATCGCTTTCGCTATTCGACGCAGGTGTGCCACTTAAAAAAACTGTAGCAGGCATTGCAATGGGATTGATCAAAGAAGAAGATAAAGTAGCTATCCTTAGCGATATACTTGGCGATGAAGATTTCCTTGGTGATATGGATTTCAAGGTAGCCGGTACGAAAGAAGGAATCACAGCATTCCAGATGGATATAAAAATTGAAGGTATGCCGATAGATATTATGAAAGAAGCATTAGATCAGGCAAAACAGGGCAGATTCTTTATACTTGATGTGATGAATCGTGTAATAGACAAACCCAAAGAAGATGTCTCACAATATGCTCCGCGATATACAACTTTCAAGATACCTCAGGATACTATCGGTGCTGTAATTGGTTCCGGTGGAGAGACTATAAGAAGTATTGTAGCCGAAACAGATACAGATATTAACATCGAAGACGATGGTACTATAGTAATTGCTGCTACCAATCAGGAAGCAAGCGACAGGGCAAGAGAAATAATTGAAAGCTTAATACAAAAACCCGAAGAAGGCGTTGTATATACAGGTAAAATAAAGGAAATACGCGAAGGACTAGGAGCATTTGTTGAAATTCTTCCGAAACAACAGGGCTTGCTGCATATTTCTCAGATTTCCTATGATCATGTAGTCAATGTATCGGATGTACTTAGTGTTGGCGATGAGATAGAAGTCAAACTGCTTGAAGTAACCCGCGATGGTAAATTTAGATTAAGTCGTAAAGCTTTACTTCCCAAGCCGGAAGGTTACGTAGAGCCAGAAAGAAAACCACGCAACGATTACAACAGAGATTCGCAACGTGGCGGCAGGCCACAAGGAGGCGGAAGTAGAAGACCTCCACAAAGAGGCGGAAACAGACGTTAATCCTGATAATATTAATAGACAAAAAGCAATTTCCTTTGAAACGGAAATTGCTTTTTTTGTAAATATTTTGTTGTCTAAGCATAAACTATTGGAAGTTTAGGAGGATCAATAATATTTCGAGCAAAAGCCATTCTCTATAACCATAAATATGGCTATTGCTATCATCTTTTTCATTATCCTATCCCTCCTTC
>CAYQTZ010000060.1:0-10997 GCA_964420565.1 uncultured Hyphomicrobiales bacterium | reverse complement strand
AGCAATAATACGGCTCCGGTAAAAGGCAATTTTTTGCGGAACAAAGTGGCAAAAAGAATTAACAGATATGCAAATGGATAAACGAACATTCCTTCTGTTTGCTCCAGATAATGGGCTTCTATCACTGCTATTACAATCGCAGGCAAGGCAATAATTGAAATAATCAACAGTAATCGCCACAGGAGGAGATTCTTAACCCTGTCAATAATCAAAATATTTGAGCTATCTTTTTTATCCATTTCCAGTATTTAAAACTAATTATAGTATTTACAAATATGCAGACCTTAAAAAGATAATATTTTTCTATTAATAAAAAAAATTATTGATTTAAAAAAGTCTCGATTTTTTAGTATATTGGCTTCTTAATTGTTGTTTTTTGGATTTTGAATTAGAGATTATCTTAAAAAATATATATAACATGTCAATTAATATTATTAACAAATATAACCAACACTATGGATATTAAAACTATTGCTTTTATTATTGTTCTTATAGTTTCTATCACTTTTCTTGCTAAGAACATATCGCGTTTATTATCATATCTGAAGATCGCCAAAAAGGACAACCGCACAGACAATCCCATACAAAGACTGAAGCACACTATTACTGTTGCTTTTGCTCAGAGTAAAATATTGAGAGATAAGAATGCAGGGCTGATCCATGTGGCAATCTTTTGGGGCTTTTTAGTTCTGCTTTTTTCCGCTTCGGCATCAATAGTGCAGGGCTTTTATCATGATTTTTCGTGGAGCTTTTTGGGACCTGTTTATTCTATCATCAGCTTACTGACAGATATTTTCAGTGTGTTGATAATAATTGCAGTTATTGTAGCATTATTCAGAAGATATATAATTAAAGTAAAACGTCTGCAAATAGATGATCCTAATGAATCACGCGACGCTCTTATCGTTCTGCTGACTATATTCACAATTGTTTTTTCATTATTCATAGAAAATGCTGCAGCTCAATCTATGGGAGAAGTCAGTTCCTGGGCTATTTGTCCTTTATCAAGCATAGCAAGCTCAATAATCTCTGCAGAAGTGGCTCCTGTTATTTATGAAATTTTCTGGTGGATTCATATAGTTGCTATTCTGGGTTTTATGAATTATCTGCCATATTCAAAACATTTACACGTTTACACATCAATACCTAACGTTTTTTTCTCTTCTACAGGTCCGGTCAATTCGCTTGAACCAATTGATTTCGAAGATGAAGAATTAGAAAAATATGGCGTAGTAGATATTGACGATCTTAGCTGGAAAAGCCTTTTTGATAGTTATACCTGCACCCATTGCGGCAGATGCACTAATGTTTGCCCGGCAAATACCACAGGCAAAATACTGGACCCGAGGGAGATAATTATTCAAATACGCGAACGCACGATGGAAGCCGCACCTATTATGCTGAAACAAAAGAAAAATGGTGATGATGAAAATGCAGAAGTAAATCTATCAGACGAAGATCAAGCAATATTAGATAAGCAATTCGTAGGCGAATACGAAAGCATAGAAGCACTATGGCAATGCACAACCTGCGGCGCATGTATGCAGGAATGTCCGGTAATGATAGAACATGTGCCAGCCATAGTCGGCATGAGACGTAACTTGGTAATGATGGAAGCTAATTTCCCGACTCTACTTCAATCTGCTTTTACAAACTTAGAGAATAACGGCTCTCCATGGGCATTCCCAACTGCTGAGCGTGCCGATTGGGCCGAAGGAACAGGAGTAAAAACAGCAGCTGAGAATCCTGATTTTGAAGTGCTTTTCTGGGTTGGGTGCGCTGGCAGTTTTGACGACAGAGCAAAAGAGATAAGCAAGGCATTTTCTAAATTACTTCAGCTCGCAGGTGTTAACTTTGCGATACTCGGCACCGAAGAGCAATGCAATGGCGATCCTGCAAGACGCAGCGGTAACGAATACCTTGCCGATATGTTAGTAAAAGCCAATATTGAAACCATGGAGAGTTATAACGTAAAGAAAATTGTTACTATCTGCCCGCATTGCTTCAATACTTTCAAGAATGATTATCCCAAATTCGGTGCTAAATATGAAGTTATACATCATACTGAGTACCTGTTAGAACTGCTTAATGAAGGAAAACTAAAGATAAAAGGCAACGAAAACCACAGGATAAACGTTGTTTATCACGATTCATGTTATCTGGGCAGATACAATAATATGTACAAAGAGCCCCGCGCTGCTCTTGGTAAGATACCTGGTGTAAAACTCATAGAACCTGAAAGAACCGGGGACAAAGGTCTTTGCTGTGGTGCTGGAGGCGGTCAGATGTTTATGGAAGAAACAGAAGGCAAGAGAGTAAATATAGAAAGAACAGAAGAGCTTTTGAGATCAGGTGCTAAAACTATAGCACTGAACTGCCCATTCTGCATGACAATGATCACAGACGGTGTCAAAGCCGAAGACAAAGTTGAAGAAGTAAACGTAAAGGATATTTCTGAAATCCTGCTTGATTTCGTTCAGATGAACGAACACAAAAAAAGCTAAAGCTCGATTTCTCCGTTGGCTATGCGTCTGACTACATCGGGATAGAGAATATGCTCTTGCTCAAGAACTCTTTCGGCAAGAGAATCTGCTGTGTCGTCGGACAGGACGGGAACTTTTATCTGCCCAAGTATTCTGCCATTATCATAATGCTCATCAACAAGATGAACCGTAGGACCTGAGAATTTTTCTTCGGCTGCAAGTACAGCTTCGTGGACTTTTTTGCCATACATACCCTTGCCTCCATATTTTGGAAGCAGAGCGGGGTGGATATTAAGTACTCTGCCATTAAAAGCACGAATGATCTTCGGGCTTAGATGTTTCATATATCCAGCTAAGATAACGGTATCTACATCGTGCTTTAGAAATGTTTCGATAATGGCCTGGTCGAGTTCTTCCTGACCCGGATATTTGACATTGCTGATATGATAAGCAGGTATGCTTTCTCTTTCAGCTCTCTGCAAAGCCATAGAGGAAGAATTATTAGAGATGACACACGAGGGAACGGCATTGATCTGCCCGGTTTTACATCCATTAATAATAGATTGCATATTACTTCCACCATGGGAAGCTAAAAAACCTAATTTTATTTTAGACATATTCTTTTATCTTACATTATACAATTTTTCAAATATAAGGGTAATATATGAGAAAGTCATTAAGTTTTACAAATCTGCTTTCTATAAACATAAAGAAACATAAAGAAAGTAAGTCTAAGATTTTTGAGAATTATCTCGCTGACACAAATTAATAATTAGTTTTATTGTTCAAAATCTCGAAGAAAATTCTTATCTTTTATTTTATTATTATTTATATAAAGCAAAAATATGGAAAAAAAAGAAAAAGATAGATCTAAATGGGTACTGATAGTTATTATTTTTATAACAATTATCATCTGGCAGATACCTTTTGGCCATCTAATGTTATATCCGTTTACTATATTGGGTACTTGGTTTCACGAGATGGGCCATGGCGTAATGGCTATGATACTTGGAGCAAACTTTATCCGCTTAGAATTATATGCTAATGGCTCAGGCCTGGCTGTTTATAGCGGAGATATTTGGCTTGGCGGTTTGGGCAAGGCAATGGTGGCTGCCGCAGGCCCACTTGGACCGACTATCGCAGGAGCATTCTTTATCATAGCTTCCCGCAACAGCTCTGCGGTACGGTTGTTACTTTACACTTTATCGCTTATCATGTTTTTGTCAGTGATCCTTTATATCAGGACGTGGTTCGGTGCTTCTTTTATTATATTTTTTGCAATACTGATATTCTATTCCGCTATGAAAGCATCTCCCAAGATACGTAAGATAATGCTTCAGTTTCTCGGGATCCAAGCTTTCGCCAGTTTGTATTTGAGTATGGGCTATTTATTCTCAACTGGTGGCGTAGTAGGTGGCAGCTCCTATATGTCAGACACAGGAGTAATAGCTGAATATTTATTCTTGCCACATTGGTTTTGGGCTGGGGCGATACTTATTGTTTCAGTTATTATCATGATATATAGTATCTGGCGTAAATAAGCATAATCCAAATTTCCTACGCCTTCCCTCTCAAAGAAAATATAATGGACTAATCGGGAGCAGAATCAGCAAATTCAAAATATTTTTACTGATATTGTAACTCTTTTTGATAGAAGCATTAAACATAATAAGACCATTGCAAAAGTCCAAAACTGATCCCTACCCGACCCTCATCTACAAGCAAGATAGGGAGTAAGCCATTGAAATGTAATATATTAACCTCCCCCTCTTTTAAGAGTGGGATTGAGGGGGTGTTTAAGAATGAATCGGATATATTTTTTCACAAACACCCCTCGTTCCCCTCTTACCAAGCGGGGAAGTAAGATAAAATCCCATTTATTTTAAGGGGGAATACAAGAGGGATCAATTATGGGATTATGCAATAGCCTTTATTTGATCATTATCCTGAAAGAAAAAAAATAATTGATATTATTCATTTCTTAATGACACCGCTATATCTGTCCTTGCGGCTCTTCTTGCAGGATATATTGTAGCCAAAGTAGAAAGCAGCAACGAAAAGCAAAATGTAATGATCACATCTATGGCATGGACTGATACGGGTATTGCCTGAATCAAATATTTACTGGTATCCAAAGAAAACCACTCGTACTCGATTTGCCCAAAAGTCAGTATCAGACCTAAGATTGTGCCCAGCACAGAGCTGATCAGTCCAATTATGAATCCTTCGCTAATGTATAAATTTCGTATCATCTTATTCGTTGCTCCAAGAGCCTTCAGTAGTGCAATATCTTTTCGCTTTTCAACGACTGTCATAGAAAGCGATGCCAATATATTGAAAACAGCAATAATTATTATTAAGCTAAGCACAACAAATGCCGCAACTCTTTCTATAGCCATTATATTATACAACTCTTTATGCAGGTCATACCAGGTAAGTATTTCTACGTCTTCCGGTAGTATACTGCTTAATTTCTTAGCAGTTTTATTAGTTTCTTCAATATCTTTCAGTCGAATATCAATGGAAGTGGCAGAATTATTGGGAGCTTTGAAAAGGTTTCTGCCCAGTGGGAAGTCTATATAGCAGTATAGATTATCGTATTTTTTCTGATGTGTCTGGAATATACCGGTAATAACTGTCTTGACGCCTGACTGGCGATTACCTCTTAATATTGACTTCTCGATAAGTGCCGGCGACATAAGTGAGATTGTATCTCCCGGTAATGCGCGAAAAGTATTGGAAACTCCACCACCCAATACAATACCAGGCAATCCTTTATTGCTGCTGATATCAAAACTACCCACAACTAAAGATTCCCGTATGCCAGAAACAAAATCTATCTGGTCGGCACGCACTGCCTGCATTTCCAACACTTGCATTTTGGTATTCTTAACCGCCACAACGCGTCTTTGGATGATTGATGATGCTTTCTCAACTTCATCTAAAGAATTTATTTTTTGTTCTAATTCACTTGCATTGCTCAACCACTCTCCCTGCTTTGCAGATACTCTTAGGTGTGGGTCAAACTCAATCATCTGTGATTCTGTGAATTCTGCAAATCCATTGAATATTGAAATAACAGAAATAAGTGCCGCCACACCTATCATTATTCCTATCATAGATATAATAGTTATCACAGTGATGAACTGAAATGAACGCAGGGTGAAAATATATCTTAGAGCTATTCTGGTTGAAACTTTCATTGTAATTAAATATCCGGGATTAATTCAACTTTTTTTACTTTTCCGATTCTTTCTGCTGCATTGCCATTGCTGATGCCGATTTCCAAATAGCCAGAGCTGCCGATATATGCAAGGAATTTGCCAATATCAGAGTCAATATAAGAACGTGACAGATTGTCAATTATTACGTCGTTTATAAGAATCTTCATTTTATGAGAATATATATTATCATCGGCTATCATGCCAATTATTGAATCTTTACGGATAGTAGTAATTATATTGCCAAAAGTGTCGCTGTAAATTGCTTCGCCGATTATCCTATCCTTTTCTATAATGTCAGTCATAGCAGGAAGATGATCTATTTCATCATTTCCTATTATCTTGCCTTTTATATTCAAATCAATACAAAGATTGGCTGAAACAGGAGCGAAAATATCTCTTCCATGGAAAGTATGGCTTATATTATCTAAATAATATATTTCGTTAGGTATTACGATCTCGTAATTTTTAATCTGGCTCAATGTATATGTCAACAATCCATTATCTGGAGCAACGAAACAATACTTCTCACTTTTTACTACTAAAGGATTCCTTTTTGAGCCGACATGGGGATCAACCACACAACAAAAAACAGTGCCATTTGGGAAATATTTATAAGATGTCTGCAATATAAAAGCTGCCTGACGAATATTATGTGGTTCAACACTATGACATAGATCAATAATAGCTGCATTTGGAGAAATCCCTGAAATTACTCCTTTCATAATCCCAACATAATTACTTTCAAGACCAAAATCTGTCAGAATTGCTATTTGATTCATTTTCATTATAAATTACTTTTTCGATAATATTTTAAATTAAACTAAGCAAATTTACGTTTCTTTAAACTATGAAAAAAATGCAAGAGAAAATATGACTATCTTTGCCGCTAATAATTTGTCCAAGTCTTTCAATCATGGGATGCTGTTCGAAGGAGTCTCCTTTGGTCTTGAGGAAGGCGAACGTCTCGGTTTGATTGGTAAAAACGGTGCTGGCAAAACTACTTTGCTAAAAGTTATCTCCGGGGACGAGATCCCCGACACAGGAGAAGTGATCTTCAACAATGATGTTACCAAAGAATACCTAACACAGGACCCACAATTCGAAAAAAACGAGCTTGTAATAGATGCTGTGATGAAATCTCAGAGCAAAATATTCCGAATGATAGAAGAATATAATAAAATTACTTCAATGCTTCAGCTTGATGATGATCCAAAAGCTTTACAGCGGCATAAGGAATTACTCGAAATGATCAATATTGCCGACGGCTGGTCATTGGAACGCGAAGCTCAGACTATTCTTTCAAAGCTTGGCATACATAACTATGATCAAAATGTTGGGACACTTTCCGGCGGCTTAAAAAAAAGGGTCGCTCTCGCAGCAGCACTTGTCTCTAACCCTACTTTACTGATTATGGATGAGCCGACCAACCACTTAGACGCAGATTCTGTACAGTGGCTGCAGGACCGTTTGCAAAACTCATCAAACTCTATAATTTTCGTTACTCACGATCGCTACTTTTTAGATGCTATCTCTACAAGAATAGTTGAATTAGACCAGAAAAGAATATTTGTATTCCCTGGTAACTATGAACATTATTTAGAGCAAAAGGCAAGTATAGTAGATACTCAAATATCAACTATTGAACATATTAAATCGCGTTTGAAATCTGAACTTGCATGGCTACAGAAGGGAGCTAAAGCAAGGCGTTCAAAGCAAAAAAGCAGAATTGACTGGATAGCAGAACTCGAGAAGGAAACTTTTCGTCCGGAAGATAAGAAAATAAAAATAGAACTTGGCACTAAGTTCCTTGGCGGCAGAATAATAGACGCTCATGGGATAACAAAATCAATAGGCGGAAAAGTACTGTTCAAAAACTTTACTTACGTAGCAAAGCCCAAAGATAGAATTGGGATAATAGGCCCCAACGGAGCAGGTAAATCTACATTGCTCAATGTGCTTTCCGGTAGAATGACCAGCGACACAGGAACAGTAAAAATTGGAGCCTCCGCTAATATTGGATATTTTACTCAGGACAGCTCAGAACTTAAACCTACACAAAGCGTAATAGGTACTCTACGCGAAGTAGCTGAATATATTGACGTAGGAATTGGCAGAGACCGCTACCTGACTGCTCGCGACCTGCTCACAAAATTCCTTTTCCCTCACAAACAGCACTCGGCTTTCGTATCTACATTATCAGGAGGGGAAAGACGGCGGCTGCAGATACTAAGAGTGCTGATGAATAATCCAAATGTAATCATGCTTGACGAGCCGACCAACGATTTGGACATACACACCTTAAGCGCTTTTGAAAACTACTTAGATGATTTCTATGGCGTTTTGATAGTAGTCTCACACGACAGAGCTTTTTTGGACAGAACTATTAATTTCATCTGGGCGTTCGACGATAAAGGCGGAATAAAGGAATATCCGGGCAACTATTCTAATTATCTGGAAAGAAAAGAACAAGAGCAAAAAATCAACAAAGCGTATAAAACCAGCAACAAAAAGCAAAATAACTGGAAAGATAAAGCACAAAAGAGACCAAACAAGTTAACATATAAAGACCAGCTTGAGTTAAAACGATTAGAAAAGACCATCCCCGAGTTGGAAATACGAAAAAGCGAGCTTGAAGATAAAATAAATTCAGGAAATATTAGTGATTACTTAGAGTTAGAAAAAATGAGCAAAGAGCTTGTTGAGCTGGATTCAATACTTGACGACTTGACTATTAGCTGGCTTGAATTAAGTGAAAAAGACGACGAGATAAAAAATCTATAAAAATATGAAACTTATTTCTGTTTTATGTGTTATATATATAGTTCTTGTGTTATATACATAGTTCTATAGTATGTTAATGATGAATAAAGATGAAATATTTTTAATAAAACATGGCATTATATCAATTTTTCTTGTATTTTTGAATGATTTTTATTATTATTAATATTCTATAAAAATGTAAATTTCGATTTTAATTGTATTTATAAATAAATATTAGGGGTTAACAAATGAAACAAAGATTTTTTTACTTACTGTCTCTATTCTTATTCTCTGCTTTATTGGCAGTGCAGCCGATGAGATCAGCAGATGAGATTACCGAAGGAACTGATTATTGGTTCGGACATCCTCACACTATGAAAGATGTTTCTGAGCCTGTAAGATGGGGTATTTACCCTATAGAATTATGGGTATCTTCTAAGGTCAACACCGTGGCTTACATTGAAAGTGCCGACGGAAGTATGCAAAAAACACCTTATGAAATTAAAGCAAACGAAATCAGAGTACTTGCAATTTCTGATGTTCTTGAGAACAGAGAAAGCGAAGTAGTCAACCCTAAAGGTATTCATATCACTTCCGAAGATCCTATTTCTGTTGGTGTTTTCACCGCATATAAATGGTCTGGCGAAGCTTACCGCGTTATTCCTGTAGAATGGCTCGGCAAGGAATATGTAACCATGAATATGTACCAGGATTACGTTAATATGTACTCCCATTATAAAGAATATAAACCTGCTCAGATACTTGTCATTGCCACAGAAGATGGCACTAACGTAACCTACACACCTAATTGGGATACAGAAGGCGGAGTAAAAGCAGGCGAATCCAGAACTGTTACCATGGACCGTGGCGATACCTATTTGATACTTGGCAGGATTGAACCACCCCTTACACAGGATTGGGCAACTGACCTTTCCGGTTCATATATCATAGCAAACAAGCCAATTGGAGTAATTTCCGGCCATACCAAAGGCGGCTTCCCGCGTTTTTCAGCTTCAATGTATGGCATCAGAGCTGACTTTGTACGTAACACTTTGATAGAAATGCTTTGGCCCATCGAGCTTCTGGGTCGTGAGTACGTTTCTGCTCCCATTCAATATGAAGGCAGAGAATACGGAATAGTTGACGATGACGAAGGCGATATTATTCGATTCGTAGCTGCTTATGATGGCACTGAAATCCAGCAGTTGCGTCAGGACGGTTCAACTTTCAAGAAAATTGGTCCAACTTTGAAAAAAGGCGAATGGTTCCAATTAACGAATAGTACCGTACCCGGCTATTATGTAGCTAACAAACCCGTTTTAGTAGGTCAATACGGCAAGGGCTGGATAGCAAATCTTCCGCCACCCGTTGCAGATATGCCTGGCAAAGAAACTAACGACGAGATGATGAATCCGCGTAAAAATGGACAGGGCATGATGCTTATTCTTGCACCTATCGAACGTTGGTGCACTTATGCTACATTCCGCGCCCCACCTAAGATGAACAACTATGTTTATCTTACATTCAAAACTGAAGACAGACAGAAGATCAAATTTGATGATGAATTCATTCATATTACATTTGGAGAAGCTCAGTTAATTCCAATCATGGGTAGCGGATACAGCTATCTTTCTCATCCAATCAACTCAGGTGATCACCACGTAGAAGGAGTTGATGGCGCAAGGTTTGCGGGCTATTGTTATGGAAACTGGGATGCATATAAAGATGGTTTTGCTTATGGTTACCCCATTGGTATCAACTTTGCAGACCCATGCGAAGATTCTTTATGGGTAGAAGAAGTCGAAGTTTGCGGCGTTATCGACGGAGCAGTACACGCAGTTGATCTGCAAACAGATACAAGCTGCGCAGGACTCTATAAAGTGCTCATGAGATTTTCTGAATCAGAAAACTATAACTTTACTTTAGATAAGAATTTTGTTTCTGGCGCTCAGCACGCTACATTCCATCTTGAGCCTAATGATCCGAACAAACCTGCAAAGGCAGTATTGTTCTTTATGACGAAATCAGGTAAATCATTACTTAAAACATATACTTACGAACCAGAAAGCATAGCTTCCGATCCTACTACCATTGACTTTGGATTGATGAAAGTAGGTACAAATGACTGCCAAACATTCGAAGTGAAAAACACAGGCGACGGATCTTTGATCATTCACAGCATGAAGTTAGTAGTTGATCAGCCGGAATATGAATTAATGCTTGACGATATTACATTCCCAATGATAATTCCCCCAGGTGGAAAAGAAGAAATTGAAGTTTGTGCCACAGCATTAGAAAAACGCACAAAAGTTATCTGGGATTACGTAGAAGTAGAGTTAGATTGCTATACAACAGTAATTGACACTCTGAGAATGCTCACAGGTATTCCAATTGTTTGGATTGGCGATGCTAATTTTGGTGAAGTACCTTTAGGCGACATTAAATCTTTAAATGTCAATATTATAAACGAAAGCGACATAGAAGTAGAGATTTATGGTATTGAATGGGATGATAAAGATCATTTCCCCAA
>CAYQTZ010000059.1:0-11007 GCA_964420565.1 uncultured Hyphomicrobiales bacterium | reverse complement strand
AGCCCGTAAACTTCCTGAAGCTGTTCGGATTGCATCAAGATTGGATTACTCACTTCCCCTGTTTCATTATTAAAATCAAAGATCTCAAGTATTCCCAGCATCTGAATAGCAACAGCAAGCCGTTTCCTGTCTGGAGATACCTTCAAATAGCCGAACATATTGACATCCTCACCGCCATGGTAGCTGCCTACTTTGCTAACAACGGGTTCTGTAGAAATTCCTTCTTCAGTTAAAAGATAAGCAAGAAATGCATCGCTATTCCATTGGTGTATGAGTATCCATGTATCCTCGTTATTATTATGTCTTACTGCAATCAATTTCTCTGTAGAGGATTCGTTTATTAAGATATTTTTTTCGATTACCTCTCCTTTGCCATTATCGCGAGTCATATCTACGATAGAGTAGCGAAAACCATCGTCCACAGTTGCTGCACTTACAGTAAAGACATAGTATTGGTTTCTGTTAGTTGGATTACGAACGATTACTGCAGATTGGGTAGCAGAGTGGTGCCCTTTCAGCAAAGAACCATTCCTTACCTCCACATGATCTGAGTTAAAGACATTAACACCATCAGTATATAATATCAAATTGCCTTGACTATCAGAAAATGTGGAAACCCCCTCCAGAGTGGTCATATTACTCTCGGGTACTATCCTTATTTCACAATTATTAAAAGAAACACCTGCTTTCTCGCCAAAAAACCAGTTGTCTGCATGCCTCTGAGAGAATAAGAGGTGTGGCAGCACTAAAGCTATAAGTAAAAAGAATATTTTTTTCATTATTTTCTTGAATTAATCAATATCATATAATTAATAGACCTTCTATACAGAACTAACGCATAAACAAAAAAAACGTTACAGAATTGCATAAAATATTCGCATTCCGTAGCAAATCTAATATTTTGCTATATCATAAATATAAGAATTTTTTTTTAATTGGTCTTGTTTTTTAACAAAATACCTATTAAGAGAGATAAGGCAAGAGTTCTCACTAATTAGCAATGCTTGGCATCCAGAGTTGTCTGGAGAGGGATCGTAGGGGTGTGTTGCCCATAAAAGTATAACTTTATTGATCTTTCACTTTAATTTTTAATTCATAATTTTTAAGTTATTGTAAAATTTGAAAATAAATAGTATATTGGGGAGTAATATAAATAAAGACTTTTGTATTGAATAGATTGATTAAGTTAGATTAAATTTGAAAAAAACTAAAAATGGCTTTTGAAAGTATAACAGATGATATTATTCTTGAATTACTGAATAGTCCAAAAAGATTAACTAATCCGAATACTAAGACTAAGAATAAAGTTGGACATGAACAAGTTAATTATAAAGTTATCTCTTCAGATGATTCAGGAAATCAATTTGAACTTTATTCAAGACAAAATATTAGAGAAGGAATGAAAGATGATTTTTCTTGCGGATTAAGTTGGATAGCTCCAAATGGAGAAACAATGACTTTGAAAAGATATAATGGGCCAAACCATAATCATCATAATCACTTAGAAAAAGAATTTCTTGGTTACAACTGTCATATTCATTTAGCCACTGAAAAATATATTAAGTCTAATAGAAAAGCTGAAGGATTTGCAGAAATTATAAAAAGATATAAAACATTAAATGGAGCAATACATTGTTTAGTTAAAGATTGCAAGATAAATGGAATCCAAACAAAACCTGATTCTGATAACCAAACAAAACTTGAATTATGAATATTAATTTAGAAATATTGAAAAACAAGCTCTGTTCTTTAATGTGTGCAGAAGTGAAGCTGCACCCAAAGAATGGGAGTTTAGTCGCTGTGGAAACACCATTCTATTTTTCTGATGGAGATCCTTATCAGATTTATATCAAGGAAATGCCTGCTGGAATAATGCGTTTAACAGATATGGGGCATACATTGATGCATTTAAGTTACGAGAATGACATTGATAAATTCAGAGATGGTACAAGAGGTAAACTTTTTGAACAAATTGTTGCAGAAACTTCTGTTAAAGAAAAAGATGGGGAGTTTTTCATTGAAACAACAATTGATAATTTAGCTTTTAATATATTTAGATTAGGGCAAGCATTAACAAAAATTAATGATCTCACATTTCTTAATCGTGCCCGAGCAGAATCAACTTTTTATGATGATTTGCATGAACAATTATTAAGAATTATTGCAGAAGAAAGAGTGCATAAAGATTATTATTATCCAGATATTGCAAACCCAACAGATTATCCAATTGATTATAAAATTGATGGCAAATATGCTCCATTATTCTTATTTGGCATACCAAATAGAGATAAAGCAAGATTAACAACAATAATCTTAGAAAGACTACTTAGAGCAAAAGCTGATTTTGATAGTTTATTGATTTTTTCAGATCAAGGGAATATCCCAAAAGCTGATTTAGCTCGATTAACCAATGCTGGTGGAGAAATGATTGCTTCATTAGATGCCGAAACTGATTTTTCAAGAAAACTATTAAGAAAAGTTAAGTTGAATTAATTTGCACATTTCCCCCTTCCACCAATACTCACCAACCATTGGATATCATGCCCCACATCAGAAAAACCGCTTATTACCATAAAATAACAACATAAGTGAGCCTGATAAAATGGGAATAAAGACAATAAGTGAAACTTATTCTGAAAATTGCTTTCCCAAAGCGGAGTTTGGGAAAGAGAGGATAATCAAGCTTCTATGCTGGCAGCTGACTGCTTAGAACAAAAATTCGCTTAAAATACCAGATACTCGATCTTAATCCTCAAAACTATCGATGCGTTCATTCAGCCCTTTGTAATTCGGATCAATCTCTTTAACTTTCAGAAACAATTCATAAGATTCCTGATGCCTTCCAATTTGCATAAGCAAATCAGCTTTCCTGAACATAAGTTTTGGATTGTCAGGATTATTTTCAATCCCTTTGCTATAAGTATCTATGGATTTATCAATTGAATCAATTATTGAATAACATATGGCAAGATTAATATAAGTTGGGATACTTTTTTTATCAAATTCAAGATACTTTTCATAGTTTTCTATTGCTTTATCCCAATTCTTAAGTTCACGGTAGCAACGAGCCAAGCCCATATAACTGTATGAATCGTCGGGTCTTCGTATTTTAAGTATGTTCAGATCTTTAATAGCGGCTTTATAATCATTTAAAACCATGTGAATATTAGATCTATTTAAATAGGTGTCGGGGATTGATGGGTCAAGCTCGATACATTTATTAAAATCATCTAATGATTTAGAATATTTCTGTAAAAAGAAATAAGCTGTGCCACGGTTAGAATATGGCTCAACATAAGTTGGTTTCAATTCAATAGATTTAGTGAAATTATGAATTGCAACCTCATATTTATCATTTTTCAAAAAATAAAGACCTCTGTTATTCCATGCTCTTGAATTCATTGTTGATTTGCGGATAGAATCTGTCCATAAAGTCCCTTCATTTTGCCATACTCTATTTCTTTGATACGTCAGATAAGAGTAAAATACCGTTAATGCGATAAAGAATATGATAACATAATCGAGGTGTTTTTTGTTGAGGAATTTAAATGCTAAATACATAATTATCATAATGAAGCCAACTATGGGCAGGTATAGCCGATGCTCGAAAATCACATCTCTGATGGGGATAATACTTGATTCAATGAGTAAAGTTAAATAGAACCAAATAATACCGAAGGAAATCAAACGATGCTTTCTTAGAGTATAAACAGCAATACTAAGTATTATCAGATGAATCAGAAATGCAGATAAAGTATGAAAATCAAATATACTTTCAGAAAGTGGAAAATAGTAATCAAGGTGCTGCCCATAAGGTAAAAAGAGCAATCGCCAGTATGTATTAATTACTCTGAATTGGGTTAAGAGATAATTCTCTGAGCTTATTCTATCTCCGTAAGTGGTTTCCTGCTCAAAGAAAATATTTTCAAACCCTAACGCAAAATTAACTAACAAAAACAAAGCAGCTATAAGAAGCAGTAATATTATTATCAAATAGGGTTTTATTTTAATTTCTCTGTTAATAAGTATGACTTCAAAGAGTCCTATCATTAAGGGTAATGTAAAAGAGTTTTCTTTAGTGAATAATGCCAGAATAAATGAAATAAAAACCAGTATGAAATATATTATCTTTTTAAATTTTTTATCGGATAATCTGGCAGAAAGATAAAAAACACAGGTGGCGAGATAAAACATTGCTGCCATAGATGCCAATCTTTGATAAACATAAGCTACGGCTTGGGTTTGTATGGGATGAGCAAGGAATATCAATGCTCCGAATAAAGCTATAATTGGTGCATAGTATGAAATTTTTTCTTCTTTGAATGTGGGCGTTTTAAATAATAGCAATAAAAAGGAAAAGCACAGTATTGAGTTAATAATATGAATAGTCAGATTTATTATAAAATAACCCGATGTTTCTGTTCCAAATAAATGATAATTGTGAGTAAATGTGGCAAATGGTATAACGCGGAAAACATTAAAATCGAAAAGCCCCAAATAATCTTTGTTTTGCACTTGGTCTAATGTTTTCCAGACTGAATCATCAAAATGAAATGAGTTATCAAATATGTTGTTATAGCTAAGATAGCCGACAATAATTAAAATAATAACCGAACATACTTTATAAATTAATCCATTTTCCCTAATGAATGGCAGAATTTTTTTACTACCATATTCCATGCAAGCATATTCCTTTAATTTAAAAATATTATTTTTATGCAATGCAATATAAATAAGAATATGTGGTTGTCAAAGTATTTTATCAAATATTTTCATATTTATTTGAAGCAATATTAAAGGGAAACAATTATCAGACAGCTTTAGGCGAAGATTTTGAAGCTATAGGATGTAATTAAGTTGAATTTGAAGAAATTTTTCTATAATACTTACTCCACTTATGCGTAATTTAGTAAAATATGATTTATAATAAGTATTTCGGAGCTTTTTTCAGATCATGGATAATGAAATTATATTAAAAAGCGGGTGGATAAAACTTGAGCAAAGAGAACTATCCAAACTAAAAGAAAAAATGAGGCACAAGTACGAGGACGACGGCGGCACTAAAAAATTCAACTCTCATCTACCCAATTATGAAGAGCTGAGGAAACTAATTCGCGCAAAGATCAGCGACCTAAAAGCAAACCAAAATATGAAGATCACTATTCAGGGACAGGTATTTTACGATATTGTGCCGGGCAATACTTTTTTTCGGGATCTTTTCTACACTAAAAAAGATGTGGACAATCCGCAGTTTCAGGAATATAATATTGATATATGCTATCTCTATGTTTTCGGCAAAACCCGGTTTGATGTAATGAAGCAGGAAAGAAACAAAGTAGAAAAAATCACTATGACCGATGAAGACCAAGCCAACGATCTTAGGATCATAGTATCATCTACGTTGAATAATATGACAGAAGCTGAAAAAATTAAAACACATATCTCAGAAAATCTTAAGATATTCGTTGAGTCCGAAACCCGCAATACATCTGCTTACAGTAAAGGTAAGTTAGAGCATTTATATGCCGATCTGGATGAAAACGCTTATGTTTTTACATTGCTTAGCCGCGATTATCTGCAAAATGAAAACTGCGTAAAAGAATTACTGGAGTTCGTTAAAAATAATCCCGATTTGTATTTCAACCACAGCCTGCATATTTTGCTTAAGGACATATATGAAGGTGACTTCAATATATTCGATTCTCTCGGCAGGTCTGAACTGCTAAAATACTGGAAGCTTCGTATAGAAAGATTAGAAGAAAACCATAAGCTGCTGATTGGCGATAAAAAGGAAAAAAACTTTTACCGGAAACTACGAAAAGAACTTGACGAATTAAAGGAAATAATAGAGGAGCTCCATAATCTGCTTGATTTAATACGCGAAACACCTCATGCCGTGCTTTATGAAATTTTTATGAATAAGATACGAACTCGCGAAGAAGTCGAGCAAATGCTACCCAAGATAAAGAGCCGTTCTTCAATAGATTCGCGGTTAGAAACTATATATAAAAGAATAAAGATACCCTCAACGAATAACCCTAATAAACCAGAATTCCCCCCAAAACCATTTTATAAACCTAAGTTCCCCGCTACTAAAACATATAGAATAGATGTGCCCGGTTTCGAAAATGTTTTTATGAAAGATGAGAGCACAAACCCAACAGGTACTCATAAAGATAGAATGGCTTGGGAAGTAGTCATCAAATATAAATCCCTGATAGAGGGGCTAAAGTATAAATCCAAAGATTCGCTACCTCAGATGTGTATTATATCTTCAGGCAGCGCTGCCATAGCTATACAGCATCTTTTTAATCTTTACTCTATTCCTACAAAACTGAAAGTTCTGGTTGATATCCATCTATCCAAAAGCATCAAACAGGATATTGTAGATATCGGCTGCGAACTATATGAGTATGATCTCTCAGAAAAACTCCTTAGTACAGATGACATCAAAGCGATCACTGATAATAAAAATGGTATAGACATCACTTATCGCGAGGTACTCGACCCTGCTCACGATAACTATTATGATTGGATGAGCTATGAAATTTTGATGGAAAAACCTGATTATTGCTTTATACCATTTGGCACTGGAGACTTGTTTATAAATGTATTAAATATAGTGAAATCAGAGTATTTTAACTCTTACGTAACGAAACATGATCCCAGATTCTTTAGCTCTTTAGAAAGAATAAAGAACAGCCATTTTATGGGAGCTTCTACGAATTTGCCCAACTCAAAAATGGAGAAACTTTTCTCGAATTTTCTGCCGACAAAAGAATCATTTAAAAAATATATACGCGAAATGATAGATGAGTACGGATGCATAGGTGATAGAACAGATTTTTATTATGTAGAGGAGCAATTTGTTGAGCAGGCAATAGAAATCGCTGATAGCCAGAAGATAAGTTTCGAGCCATCAGGTCTGGGTGGGCTGGCACTGCTGTTACAAATGAAGGATTCAATTCCTAAAGACAATACAATATTAGTAGTTAACACAGGAAAAACTAAAATGCTCAAGGAGATAAAAACCTGATGAATACAAAAATTCATTGTATATTTGTAATAAGCTGAATATATTTGCTTAGAATTTGTTTGACTACATGCTAAGTATTTTGTATCTTATATTCTTTATTGGTTAGATAAAATTTATTAATAAAATCTTCATGATCATAGATTTGTAAATAATTATGAAAAATTCTGTTAAATACATTTTGTTTATATGATATTCAGGAGACACAAATTATGAAAAAGTATTTGTTTACTTGCTTTAGCTTAGCACTTTGTTTTATTATTCTTGTTGGATGTGGCGAGGACAAGCCCGAGAGAGTAACTGTCGAAAAATTAGAAGTTTACGAAGATCCTGGCTTAGGTTATTCTATTAAATATCCTGCTAATTGGGTTAAATATGAACAGCCAGGTATGCGGTTTACAGCAGTAACATCAAAAGCAGGCACAAAGAGATTTCAGAAATACGATCAGGATGGAGTACCAGCAGCAAAGATTCAGTTTATTACAGAAAAATTGGAAGATGGGATAACACTTGACACAGTTATGGCAAGAAAGTTTTTCAATGCTGATATCTATACGGCTCCAAAGAAAATCACCATTGACGGCACTGAAGCTTTCATGCAAGAATACAGTTTCCCCTTAGCTGATGGGCAATTTCAGGGAGAAATTTATTATGCAACTAAAGATTCATTAATTGCATCTGTTATTTCTTTCGAAGCTTTTGCCAACGGGCTTGATATTTACAGACCCTATATTGATGAAATAGTTGCTTCGATAAAACTAGCACAAAAACCAGTTTCCACACCAGACACTCTTGTCAAGGAAGTTGAAGCCGATCCTCCTTCCAGTTCTTTCAGAACTATGAGCGGCGATGGATTTACTATCGATATACCCGACAATTTCAATAAAGAAGGTGGGCTTTATATAGGTATGCGACGAGGCGATTCCTTTATAAAGGTAACGTCCAAAGAGGTATCAGAAGATACCAACTTTAAGAAAACAGTAGAGGAAACCAAGAAAAAATTCAGGAAAGCAGGCGGTGTAAAAGAAATAACGCTCGACGGCCATAAAGCTTATATGTTCGCTTACGAACCAACAGCTAACGTTAACGGCGAAGTCTATTTTGCAATGAAAGATAATACACTCTTCCAGATAACTATTAACTGGTTCAAAGGTGAAGCCGAAGATTACAAAGATATTTTCCAGAAATGCGTAAGATCAATAAAACTAAAATAATTCTATTTTAATTAGCCAAGAAATTGTAACCCCTCCTTCCTGAAAATCATACAGGAAGGAGTTTTTTTGTGTATCTGGATATGCTTCTTGATTATATCTTCACAACTCAAAACCATTGCAAAACCAAAGAAAATCCCTTGAAATCCCCCTTTTGAAAAAAAGGGGATATTCTAATATATGATCATATATCAATGTTTTACTCCTTATATTGCGTAGTAAAGAAGGGCTGGCGAGAGATCATTTTAGCAATCATTCATTAGCTCTATTTATCCCATCAAACCGTCTCTCACCAAAGTGGACAGAGATAGCGAGAGATCCCCTCTCCTTTGGTGAGAGTTAGGATGGGTTACTATTCTAGAAAAGCCGATTAACTACGAAATGAATGTTTAATCTGGAGTCAGGTAGTAGCGACTCTATGAATATCCTGCCGCTATTAAAAAAAACAGGTGTAATTATACAAAAAAATTGTATCTTAGTTGGAATTGATAATAGCGGTTTATAATTATTATAGCTAACAGGGATAAGATTTTGTTTTTAGTATATCCGCTAAAAATATCTTGCATTTTTAGTCAGCATTAGTTATTTTTAATCATTATTGCAATTCTATTGTTTTCATTAATGTTAGGTTAGGTAATAAATATGAGTCATAATTTAAAGAACGAAGACAAACCAATTATTAAGTACAAAAAAAATGGTAAATTAGCCAAAAAATTCTATGAGCCCGAACTCGAAAACCTGCAATTCGAGCTGGTTAAATTGCAATATTGGATTAAACATACAGGACTTCGTCTTTGTTTAGTTTTCGAAGGCCGCGACGCTGCTGGCAAAGGAGGAATAATTAAACGCATTCGCGAGCCGCTAAACCCACGCGGATGCCGTGTGGTTGCTCTTTCCAAACCATCAGATGTAGAGAGAACTCAATGGTATTTCCAAAGATACGTAGATCATCTGCCCTCTGCTGGCGAAATTGTAATATTCGACAGAAGCTGGTACAACCGAGCTGGCATTGAAAGAGTGATGGGCTTTTGTACAGATGCCGAATACACCGAATTTCTACGATCATGTCCGGAATTCGAAAAAATGCTGACCCGATCAGGGATCACTTTAATAAAATACTGGGTCTCAGTAAGCGACGAAGAGCAGGAACGCCGCCTAAAAGACCGTGTCTCAAACCCAGCCAAACGCTGGAAATTCTCTGAAATGGATCTGAAAAGCTGGAATAAATGGGAGGAATTTTCAAGAGCTAAGGATAATTTGTTCAAATACACAGACACAAAAGTCAATCCTTGGTGGAATGTTGAATCTGACGACAAAAAGAAAGCCCGGCTTAATTGTATTTCGCATATTTTATCTTCTATCGATTACAAAGATGTAACACCAAAGCCGATAGAGCTGCCTCCGCGTCGCATCTCGAATAATTACATAAGGCCTCCGCATGAAGAATTAAGTATTATTCCAGATAAATATTGATTATTTTCAAATATTCATATAAATCTATAAAATATACTAATGACCAGAGATTTGATTTTGGTCATAATCGGATTGTGATAAAACGGCGACTTTCGTGTTTTTCTAAAGATTTTTTTAAAATTTTAAAACACTTTCCCAATTATTGTGTTAATAATAGTAACAAGGATTATTAACATTTTGAAAAAACGAATGAAATTTGCTTATATATATATTATTATGCTCTTTTTGCCCATTATTGACATATCAGCAGATGAGATGGATATACTTTGGTGGAGCAAAGGCGAAGACTATTATAGCAAAGGTACAGCTTTCTCGCCCGACGGCAGTTTGATCTACCTTAGCTCTTACCACAGATCAGCTATTAAAGAAACTAACGAAATACAGATATGGGACACCCAGACAGGACATTTACTTGACACAATCCAAACGGATCTGCCACCCGGTATGATTGATATTTCATCAGATGGATCACAACTATTACTCGCTGCCGGGAAAAATACAGGGACCAAAGTAGAGCTTATAGACCTGAGTTTAAAGCATACTATTTCCACCGAAAAATTGCAAGCGGGAAATATGTTTGCTTCTATCGAAAACATTTCTTTCCTGCCTAATGCAAATGAGTATGCTGTCTGGATACCTGATAACAATAGTATTGATATTATTAATTCATTAGATAGATCAAAAAATGAGAGCATTAAATTATTAACCCATGAAGTTCTGTCTCTTAACTTCTCGCCAGATGGGATGTATGCCGCTGTAGCTTATGATAACAGATCCATTGATCTATGGAATCTGGTTACCCGAAAGCACTACAAAACCATCAAATCACCTGTGGCAGCTCAGAGCATTTCATTTAGTTACGATAACACTTTGCTTGCCACAAGCCACAATAACGATTATGATAATAAATCTGTTAAGTGCTGGTCTTTGCAATCATCTAAGATAATCAAGGAATGGGTATCTACTATAAACGACAAAAAGATTATATTTGCCGGGCAGGATGGATATATCGCCGTAAGCTCTAAAGATTACAGCAAAGTAAAGATATATTCTATTGCCAGCGATGACTTTTTCTTAATAAATTCAAATATCGAAGGTACTTATTTATCATCATCTCGAACGGGGTATTCTCTTGCCGGGTGCGACAGCGATGGCAATCTGATATTATGGGATCTTTTATCGCAAACTACACAACACTCTCTCAGAAAATATGGACCCTTTAACAGCCATAAGAAATGCCACTCCGTGTTGGTCGGTCCCGGTGGCGTGGTATTCTCAGGAGGCGAAGAT
>CAYQTZ010000058.1:10388-11076 GCA_964420565.1 uncultured Hyphomicrobiales bacterium | reverse complement strand
GTAATATATTTAGCGTAAATATGACATCAGGCGCTGCTTCAGTATCCTCTTCATCTGCTCAGGTAAGAATAGATGGCGATAGAGTTCAAGTATTGATCCTTGATGATAACATTGATGGTTTCCACATTGTTTATGATTGGACAAGCCCTGTTCACGAATTGCCTTCAGCAGGTTTATCTGCTGGTATTATCAGTGCATCACCGAACCCGGTAACAGATGAAACCAATATATTCTTTAATATCAATATGCCCGGTAGCGTTCATATTGATGTAATTGATCAGCTTGGTAATGTAATCGCAAATGTAACAAATAATCAGTACTCAGCAGGCGAACACATGGTATCATGGAAACCTGTTGACTTTAATGGCATGATGCTTCCTAACGGAACTTATACTGTACGCATGGTAAGCGGCGCAGTAACATCTACCTATAAACTGGTTGTTATTAAATAATTAGAATTATTCTGGCATAGCTCTTAAACTGAGCTATGCCGGAAAATTGTTACGAAAAATAATTTTTATAAATAAATTGGAGATATTTAAAATGAGAAAACTTCTAATTTTTGCGATGGGAATTGCCATGCTCTTTGGGCTAGCTTTACCAACGCTGCAATTAAAAGCACAGGTCTATAGTGATTTCGATATGGTCACCTTGGCTGAGGGTTCTCCCTACGTGGAATTATCGGACC
>CAYQTZ010000058.1:0-10378 GCA_964420565.1 uncultured Hyphomicrobiales bacterium | reverse complement strand
CGGACCCTAACGTAATTAGTGCTAATGACTTCAAAATGTACCCAAATTGGGAAACTGACAGAAATGATGGATACTACAGAGTAGATATTGGCTTTGACTACAAATTTAATGGTGAAATTTACAGACAACTTTATATTTGTGTGAACGGATTTGTTACCTTTTCAAATCCTCCTTACATTAGAGCAAAGTACCCACCGGCACTTTTCGACGAAGCAAGCTCTTATCCTATTAATGTGATCGCTCCATTCTGGGGAGACCACTATTACAGAACTGAAGTTGATAACGCTGGCTTCCCTCCATTTGACAAAGATGATCCAGAAAGCATTAATCATTGGATGCCATCTGAGATTTCCTACAAAACAGAAGGAAATGTCTTTACTGTTCAGTGGAAGAATTTAAACATTAACAATCCTGCAGTTACTTCAAGTGTAGCAAATTTCCAGCTGAAACTCTATCAGAGCGAAGATCCGCTTTCTAATCAGGGCGATATTGAATTTTGCTATGGAACAACACGCGGTAATCGTAATACTTTCGAGCAAATCGTAGTTGTTGAAGGCGCTTCTGTTGGTATCAAAGGCGAATTTGATGATTACTTGAATGGTTTGATGTTCGATGAAACATCTTACGAACAAAGAACAAGTGACCTTTTGAACTACCAGTGGCCACCATCTACAGGTACTGACAAGAGAATCTTATTTAGAGCTATGAACACTTATGATATTGATGATACATGGGGCGATGGCGATGTTGATTTTTCCAAAGGTGCTGGTAGAAAACACGAAGGAATGAAACAAAATCGTTTTGTTACAGTTAACGATGCACGTATGATCATGCGTTCTGTTGTTAACCAACAGCCACTTGACAGTGCAAGGGGTCGTTCAGCTTATCACGGTGATGTTAACCATAACGGAAGATATTATTTTAGCTTAATAGGACAAGATCAGTATGGCAACAATCTCTATGAGAGAACAGATATTTACTGGAGAGATCAATTTATAGGCGATAATCTGCCCAAAGATATTAATACTATAAAGAAAGTATTCTTCCAGGCAAACGAATATGATGCCGCTATGATCCTTATGTATATGGGTTGCAAAGTTCCGGAATTACCATGGTTGCATGATATTGTGATCAATACTGGTAAAGTTGGTGCTTATGCTGATAATAATGAAGCTCTTACTTTAGGCAATCCGATAGAAGTATCTGACAATATCTATAAAATGCCTGTATTTTCAGCTAATGATATTGAAGGTGCCTTAGGTCTGAAATTCAAATTGAATGCAGTAATCGAAGATATCGTTCCCGTAAGTGATGATGCAGAAGTATTGGTTGATTTCAATAATGACTTAGCCGTTATTTCAGGAATGGGGAACTTTACTACTGAAACACCACTGTTTTACATTACGTTCAACTCTGGAAGCGAAGCAGTTACATTGTCTGAAATCAGATTAAATGATCGCAATTATGACGATGTTGGCTTGAATTTGACTACAGTAGAAACCAACGAACCTGTCTTCGAGCTAATGTCTCAGAATTACCCGAACCCTGTAGTGAACAATACAAGCATTATGCTTAACGTTCAGCAGGAAGGCGCTTATACTTTAACTGTATATGATGCATTGGGTAACACAGTGAAAACATTATTGAACGAACACCTGTTAGCAGGCGAGCAACTCTCAGTAGAATGGGATGCCACCGATGCCGCAGGAAGCAAAGTACAGTCCGGTGTTTATGTATATAAACTGACCGGCAACAATACAACAGTTTCTAAAAAATTGATCGTTAATAAATAATATAATGATAAGAACTGTTATAAATATCGCTATTATCTGGCTGCTGCTTTTTGGCAGCAGCCAGCCAATGGCTTCTAACGGAGATACTGCTTTCTTACGCAGCAGCCGCAAAATTGATGTTTGCGATGATGCGAAAAAAAGTGTTATTATTACGTTGGATATTGGTTCTATCAGCAAATCAGATTCGCTCTATGGATATAATTTCAGAGTTGATTTTGATAATGAGAAGATTGATTTCCATACATTGCTGTATTTGAATACTTTATCTGAGTTATTTGAATATAAGAACGCAAATTTCTTCAATAGCGAAGGTTATTTGGAGGGATATGCAGTTAATCTGACTGGTCCGCCAGTTTCAGGAGATCGTCCGTTGCTCGGACTTTTCGGCGATTATATTGATGATTGCCCGGACACGACTATAGTAAGTATTGGCTATATTGATTTCACAGATGAATTTGAAAAGAAATACACGGTATATGAAAGCGCTTCTGTATATGCGTTTGTGTATGATAAAGATGATAGATTTTTATCTGTTGAATTTGATACCGACACAATACAGGATTTCAATGACGAATTTATGTCAGAAGCCCTTCTTTCTCTTGAAACTAATCCTGGCTTAATGTTAGAGTCCGCAAAGTTTCAGATAAAGATACATAACAATGAATTATTTGAAATATCAAATGTTTCTTCTGTTTCAGATAATGTATTCATCGAAGATATGAATATTGAAAACGGAACTGCAATAATTGAGACGAGTATATTAAATGATATTTCGCAGGAGTTAGCATTATCTGTTGATATTCTTCAAAAAAAGAGGAGCAAGGAAATAGCTGATATTACTTGCGAAATTTTAAATATAAATAATTGTGCATGTATAACAAGATTAAATAGCGGTAGTGCCGTTATAAAAGGTATTCCAGAGGATACCAGCATTTATGTAGGGGAGGTAAATAAATCAAATGATATTAAATGCTATTTTGATCAATATAATGAAAGCATTATGATTGAATCAGAAATTAATACTATAATGAATATAGATATTTATAACATAAGCGGACAAATAGTAAAGCAATTGAATGACGTAAGAAACAGAGCTGTTCATATTGATGTCTCTGATCTTACAACAGATTGCTATATACTATCAGCAGAAATGAATAATAGGAAACAATATACTAAAATATTAATAAAATATTAATTTTTAAACGTTTAATTTTAATTGGAGGTTTTTATGAAGCATAACCTTTTACGTCGCAAAAGCAGTTTATTGCTAATTGCAGCGGTACTCTTTTTTGGATTTATTTTTAGTTCAAACCCTGCAAATAGCCAATTGCCTAAAGTTCCGATATTATCACTCACAGGAGCTGGTAATGGATGGAATGACAACTGGTATCCTGATGGAAGGATCAGAGTACCTGCATCGCCAGTAGATTCACCAAGAGAACTCTTAGTGCCCGTTTTTATCAACAACAGGTGGAAAACATTTGACGAAAATCCTGACTATGTGTGTAATCCGATTCGCAGCTTTAAATTCTCATTACAATATGACTCTTCAGCAATGAGGCCGATAGGAATACAAAAATTTGGTCCAAATGATGATGATTTGGGTTATGAACCCTTAGCTAAGAATTTTAACATTAGCTGGGATGATGATAGAGACGAATCATATTGGGAATATCTGAATTCGGATAAGCCATCGGAAGACAAGAAAAGAGGACGCACTTTAACTATTACCGGTTCCTCTACTACTCCATTGCCAAATACTAATCTTTACAGCGATGAGTATAAAGTACTACTATATGTGAAGTTCAGAATAATTCCGAGATCTGATCAGTTTACTGGCGCTGCCGGTAAGACCCCTCTTTATGTTTCTCCTGATACTATTCAGTATAATGGAGTAAATATTCGTGAAGAGAATCCTTTCAAGCATGGTATGGGTCATTATAGTGATGACGTATATCTTGATGATTTTACGCCAACTCAAACTACAGGCGTTGCAGGTATTTATAATTATGGTACTTTAATATGGCCAACTGAGCCAACACTCTTTGGTACTATTTATGTCATTATTTCAGAATATCTGCCAAAATTCAATTTTGATATGAGCCGTGGCTGGGGACAGACACCTGCTATAGATGAATTAAGTCCTTACTTATTTGATGTGCTTGATCCTTTAACAATTCACACAGGTAGTATGGATCCCTTTGTAGCTAAGCGAGAGCTATTAGTTACAAATAGCATTCCTCAGACAAGATTGCAGGACATAACTATAAAGACAGATCAACCCTGGCTGCTTTTTGATATTAAAAAAGGCAATAGAATTTCTCCTCCAGTAAGAAATATCTGGATTAACTGGCTGGATAATGGCCTTTTAGGTAATGAAGGTTTGTCTCCTTTAGGTGATCCTACACAAGATGATGGCGATCTTTATCTTACCATAAGATGCGATCCATCACAGTTAGATAACACAGCCGAAGATCCACATGGAATTCATGTCGGTTATATTACATTTTCATCCAATTATGCAGAAATTTCACCAGTAAGAGTCAGAGTAACATTTATTTACTTTAATATCCCAAGCGAGCCTGAATTATATGACGCTCAGGGCGATCATGGTGGAATATTGCTTACTATACGCAACTCTAGAAATGAGGATGATGGCGGCTATCAGGAAACATCTATGATCTTTGGTGTTGGCAATAAAGCATCTGATGGAGTTGATACATTATATGGCGAATATCCTCATATAAGTGCTATGGACGGTTTTGGTGCCAGATTCCACCCAACTGAAGCAATGGCTGATGAGGTCAAGGATCATGTACCATATGGTTTCGGTGACTTTGCTCCAAATGATGAAGAGCAGATGACAGGAGTTAAAGTTGATCCTCAGGATCCATTTAATAATGATATAGTTCCCGGTAGTGGCTCAAGAGATATTAGAAATATTGATGATACATTGACATCTCTAAGCTATCTTGTTAAATTCGACGCAGGGTCAGCTAATAACTATCCTGTAACAATTGAATGGAACGTAAATGACTTCCCTGATGGAGCCACTTTGTTCCTAAGAGATGTAACTAACGGTCAGGAATTCAATATCAATATGAGAGAAGCCACTCCTAAAGGTAATGGTGTATATACTTATACATTACAGGATCCTCGCTGGGATTCATTTATTATTGAATACACATTACCCAGAGTTGTTTATTATGTAGATGAATATGGAAATCCTCTTATCAAAAAGGGTTGGAATTTACTTTCATTACCAGTACGTTCGATCAGTACTTTCTGGGAAGATGTTTATCCTAATGCATTGAATAAACCAATTGACTTTTTCAATAGTGGATTCCAGGAAGTAGAAGACCTGAAAGTTGGTAAAGGTTATTACGTAAAATATAGTGATGTAGTTGACATGCAGTTTGCTGGATCATATATTAATAGAATTTCTACAGATATTGGCGATTTTGTTCGCTTATATCCAGGTTGGAATACTATCGGAGCTTTATCAGCACCAGTAGGTATCAATCAGATCAACTTTGAAGAAGTTCCCGGTATGGCTATGCCTGACAAAGAGCTTGTGATCAGACATGGTATCTGGGGCTATAAGACAGCAAGAGGTTTCTTTGAAGTTACCGAGATGAGACCAGGCCTCGGCTATTGGATCAATTGCATTAGAGAAGATGATGCCTCTGCTCATTCATATTATGAACTTGAGCTTCCTATACTTCCTCGTATGGCTGTGCCTTATGACAACAGCGATAAACAGATGACACTTAATTTAGCTGATGAAATAGTAGTCCGCGATAATGGTCAGTCAGAAACATCTCTTTATATGACAGATGACACCAAAGCAAATGTAGAATACTATCAGCTTCCTCCATTGCCACCAGCAGGTTACTTCGATGCAAGATTCTCTAATGGTGCAATTTTAGAAACAAGTAACGCAACTGTATTAAATTTGCAGGGTGTACAGTATCCTATATCACTGAGCATTGATAATCCGTCAGCCAATTATACATTTGTTGACGCTATCACAGGCGAAGTACTTGGTACTATCGAATATGGTAATAATAGCAATATTGAGATAAAAGGAACTTCCGGCGACGCCATTAAAGTACTGAAATCAGATATAGCATTACCTTCATTCTTTATTTCTGCTTATCCGAATCCAGTTGTAGCAAACACTACATTTGAATATGCTATTCCTCAGAATGGCTTTGTCAATATTAGCTTGTTTGATGCTATTGGTAATCACATAAGTACTTTGGTAAGAGAAAATAAAGATGCAGGCACCTACAGCATTGATTTTGATGCCAGCGGTCTGTCAAGTGGTACTTACATTATCAAATTATCCTCAGGTGATAATAACACTGTTCAAACAATTACAGTGGTCAAATAATCTTTGGATAGTTAAGTGAAAATATTATGGGCAACATAGGGCTATTCCATGTTGCCCATTATTTTTTAACATTATCGGGTCTAATATGTTTAAATGGTATAAATTATTAATAGTTTTATTTCTCATAAGTAATGCAAGTTCTTTGGGTGCAGTAGAGATAATCACCTCTAAGCTTTTATTAGAAGATTCTCAGAAAGCATTCAACAAGTTAGAATTTGGCGTTCGCTCTGATGCCACTGATACAGTGGATACAGATCTGGGTGAGAACTACGATCTCCCCGGACCGCCTCCTGGTGGATTGCATGGATATTTTCGTATTTTCAATCCAGTAAGTAATCAAACTACATCGAGTTATTTGGATTTCCGTGCTATTCCCGATATTCATGGACAGCCGGTAGTGTTCACATTACATACTTTTTATGTAGTAGAGTATTTGAAATTCAAATGGCAGATGTTAGACAGAGAATTAATTGATTCGGCATTCATCGAGGATGTATATGGTGCAGGAATTAAATTTGATATGCTCGAGATGACAAATGCCCGGGTTGATAACCCAAGTATTACAAAATATCATGTAAGTATATATTATAGCGATAAAGTTGCTTCACTATATGATGCATCTAATATCGATATTCAAATATATCCGAATCCTGCTCGTGATATATTTACACTAGAATCACAGTTAATTGGTGGCATTTATAGAATTTATGATTCGCAGATGATGATGGTGAACAAGGGTATAATCCAAAGCGAATACAGCGAGTTTGATCTGTCGGATCATTCGCAGGGTTTGTATTATATCATTATTGATCATTATGGCGAAACATATTATAAAAAATTTATAATTATTGATTAATTGAATGGACGGTAAGTTGAAGAACGAACAGAATAATCCCCAACCGGGTAAGAATAAGAATTATAAGCAACCTTACTATAAGAAACCTTATTATAAGAAGAATGCACCTAAAGATATTATTTCTGTTATTGTTCCTGTTCTAAACGAAGAGGAATCCCTGCCCGAATTAGGTATGCTTTTAGAAAGGGAGTTGAAAAGCATAGCAGGCGATAGTTATGAAATAATTTTTATTGATGATGGCTCATCGGATAATTCTTTTGAAGTAATTAAACAGCTAAAGGAAAGAAATAATAGGATCAGAGCTTATAAATTCAGAAGGAATTATGGTAAATCAGCGGCTCTTTCTATGGGTTTTTCACAGGCAAGAGGGGTAACTATTGTTACTTTAGACGCAGATCTGCAGGATGACCCCTCAGAGATAAAGGCATTATTAGATAAGATGAAAGAAGGATACGATCTGGTAAGTGGCTGGAAAAAGAAAAGGCACGATCCGATCACGAAAGTAATACCTTCAAGGTTTTTTAACTGGGTTACCTCTAAAGTAAGCGGCATAAAATTGCATGATTTTAATTGCGGACTAAAGGCATATAAAAGAGATCTTGCGAAATCGCTGCAACTATATGGAGAAATATACAGATACATACCTGCCTTAGCAAACTGGGAGGGTTTTAAAGTAACAGAGATACCAGTTAAGCATCACGCTAGAAAATTTGGGAAATCAAAATACGGGGGAACTAGATTTGTTAAAGGTTATCTTGATCTGATGACAGTGCTTTTTACTACTCGATATTTGAAAAGACCCATGCACTTCTTTGGTACAATTGGAACGGTATTTGCCACATCCGGCTTTATCATTGATCTGTATTTGCTCATAGAATGGATTATGGGGCTTACTGCTTTGAGCAACAGACCTCTGGCACTATTTGGTATCGCATTGATAATTGTGGGCGTTCAGCTTTTCTCTATAGGGCTTGTAGGCGAGATGATAGTAAAAAATTTCTACGAGAAAGCAACATATAGTATTAAAGAACGTTTATAGTTTTAATATTTTTTTAAGTTATAGAGATATTAAATGAAGCGATTCTTAATAATAACAATTGTACTTTTTGTTACCTTTTCTGCTGTGAGTGTGTATTCTCAGTTAGGTAAAATAAAAATCACTGGTGGTTTGGTTACTACCAAGATACTTGGTGATAATGCGGCTGTAAAACCAATAATTGAAAGAGATACAAACAAGCCTTTCGTTATAGGTGGTAGCTTTGATGTGCCTCAGAATGGCATATTCATAAATTTCGATATGGCTTTAGACGAAGATGAAGATTTCATTATTCCTTTTGGGCTGGAGTATTATTTCTTTCGCTCTGCTGAAAGAGTACCGGTTACCAGATATGTAACGTATCTATATAAAAATAAAGTAGATATCCAGACTATGTTTACTGGTTTCAAATATAAATTTTTTAAATTCCCTGTGTCAAATGCCAAAGCTTATATTGAGATGAAATTGACTGCCAATTTCATAAACAGCGGTGATTTTACAGTAAATCAAAGAAGGTTTAACCAAAAGGATACTACTTTGGCTTTCCCCAGCAAGGAAGCAACTACAAGATTTGGAGGGAATCTGAAAATTGGTTTCGAAGGCGAATTGCTCGATCCTCTTTATGTAGATACGGGGGTTTCATGGGGTGTGATCAATTTTCTTGGCAGAGACGAAACTCATCCTGATGATGGGGGCAGGGGCGAACTGCTTACTCCACTAACAAATTTTGAGTCAACGGAGAATATAGTGCAAACTCTGAATTTTTTCTTAAGTATAAAATATAGGCTGTAAATTGACTGATAATATTGATATTAAAAGAGATTGCAGGTATTTTGCCGGATATATTCCGTGCAAACCTCATAAAGAAAAGGGTTACCACTGCGATGACTGCCCTGAGTATTGCCCGATAAAGCAAAAATTCCTTATTATTAAATTAGGTGCTATCGGAGATGTAATCCGAACAACGCCTTTGCTTCACAGAATATGGAATAATTTCCCTGATGCTGAAATCTGGTGGCTTACTTATTCACCGGATATTTTGCCCTCAACTATTGATCACGTTTTAGAGTATAATGTAGAGAATATGAATTTGCTCCAGGCGATGGATTTCGACATGGTGATCAATCTTGATAAGGACCCACATGCCTGCGCACTTACAAAGCTTATTAATTCTCAGGAAAAGCTTGGGTTTACATTGCGATCTGGCAAACCACTAAATATTAACTCTAATTCTAAAGATAAATTCCTGACAGGTCTGTTTGATGATTTGAACCAGCAGAATACTAAATCTTATCCTGAAGAAATTTTTGAGATCTGCGGATGGAAGTTCGAAGGAGAAGAGTATATTTTAGAATGCGACGAAACTATTGAGTGGGATGTGCCCTCCATGGGCAAAAAGATTATTGGACTCAATACCGGATGCGGCTCCAGATGGGTATCGCGTCTTTGGCCTGAATCGCAATGGGAGAGTTTAATACAGTTACTTAATGACAATGGCTACTTTCCAATGCTTTTAGGCGGAGAGCAGGAACATGAAAAGAATCTTGAGCTTTCGAAGCGAGTAGGTGTTTTCTATCCTGGCACATTTTCGCTAAAGGGTTTTATCTCTTTGATGAATCAATGCGATGCTGTTGTTACCGGCGTTACCATGGCTTTGCATATAGCCATTGGGTTAAAGAAAAAAGTAATTTTAATGAATAATATATTCAATCCTAAAGAATTTGAGCTTTACGGCAGGGGCGAGATAGTGCAGCCGGACAAGGAATGTAAGTGCTTTTTCAGACCGGAGTGCATTAATGATGAATATAATTGCATGGAGCATCTCCCCGCTGAGAAAATATTTGATGCTGTAAAAAGAAATCTATAACGTTTTTATAACTATGATAGTTAATTATCTATCATTCTTACGTTCGTTTAAAGATGAAACCAATCATTGCCCAAGGAAATATCTCAGGAAGGGATTGATTCTGTGATAATAGTATAATACAGGGTTTTTCTTTCCCGACCATTCGCTTAGTGTGAAATATCCGAGACCAGAACTATCCCAACAGATAGCTTCGCCCTGTGGTTCTTTAGTATATGGCAAAGTAATGTGTTCCTTTGTTAAAGCACTTTTTACAGATTCGCCTTTTCCCTGCTGAAGTAGAGAATGTTTTTATAATCCTTGAGTAGTATTTCCTTTCCGTCTGGGGAAATGTCTCCACCAGTTATCATACAGCCATAGCAGGTATTGCCAATCTTCAATGTTGCTATAGGATGCAATTCGTAAGTTATTTTATTTTCCTGCGGATATGGTA